>JANLTS010000471.1:0-4065 GCA_031363045.1 Hyphomicrobiales bacterium | reverse complement strand
CCTTGTGCCAGTTGGGTACCCAGAAGTTTTCGGCGCGGAGAACGCGGTCGAGCGCTCGTCCTGCAATATTGAGTTCATTCCGGGATGATGCTTCGACAACTTTGCCGATGAGAGCATCGATGGCTGGAGAGGCGACGCCGGACATGTTGTAGGTGCCGGGCCGCGAGGCGGAATCAGACCCAAAGAAGATGCGCAAGCCATCGCCGGGCGTCAGTCCAGCCATGAAACGGCTGGAGATCACATCGAAGTCGTAACTCTCTTGCTGACGCTGGTATTGGGCCGCATCAACCGTGCGGATGGTGGCATTGATCCCCAGGAGCTGCAGGTTCTTGATATAGGGTCCGAGGATGCGTTCGAACACGGGACTGTTGATCAGAAACTCTACATCCAGCGTTTCACCCTTGGCGTTGCGCCTCAGCGAGCTTTCGGATCTCCAACCGGCCTCGTCGAGAAGCTGTGATGCTTGCCGCAATAGTTTTCGATCCTGGCCTGAACCATCCGAGATGGGCGGAATTTCGGGCTTAGCGAAAACTTCAGCACGGAGACTCGAACGCAGTGGCTCGAGCAGTACCAATTCTTCGGGCGGAGGCATTCCTTCGGCTTTCAGCGGGGAAACTTCGAAGAAGCTCGCGGTGCGCTTGTAGAGGCCGAAGAACAGATTCTGGTTTGACCATTCGAAATCAAAGGCGAGTGCCAGGGCCTTGCGAACGCGGATGTCCTGGAACTTCGTGCGGCGCAGATTCAAAAAGAATCCTTGTGCACCGGATGGTGTCTCGTCCGGCAGATCGAGCAGTTTCACCCGGCCTTCCCTGACCGCCGGGAAGTCATACCCCGTCGCCCAGTCGCGCGATGTATATTCTTCACGCAGATCGATCACTCCGGACTTCAGTGCCTCAAGGGCCGCAGTGCGATCACGGAAGTAGTCGAAGCGGACTTCGTTGAAATTATAGCGGCCCCGGTTCACCGGCAAGTCCTTGGCCCAGTAATCGTCGCGGCGTTCGTAGGTAACATATTCGCCCGGCTTGAAGGCCTTCACCTTGTAGGGACCCGAACCCAGCGGTGGCTCGAGGGTCGATTTCGAGAAGTCCGTTTTCGCGTAGAATTCCTTGGAGAAGATCGGAAGTTCGGCAAGGGTGAGCGGCAGGTCGCGCGTGCGGCTGCCCTTGAAGCGGTAGCGGACCTGATGCGGGTCCAACACGTCGCAGGTCTCGACATCCCTGATGGTTATCTTGATGCGCTCGTCACCCTCAGTCGAAAGTAACCGGAAACTTTCGCAAACATCCGATGCGGTGAGCGCCGTGCCATCGGCAAATTTCGCTTCGCCGCGCAGCGCAAAGGTCACGCTCTGGTGGTCAGCGGCGATATCGGCCGTGCTGGCGACGAGGCCATACAAGGCATCCGGCTCGTCAGTGGCGCGGGCCATCAGGCTGTCGAACATCAGGGCGTAGCCCTGCACTGGGTCACCCTTCAGGATATAACCATTGAAGCTGTCGAACGTGTCACGCGGTATGGGGCCAATGAGGGACATCTTGCCACCCTTCGGGGCATCCGGATTTACGTATTCGAAATGGTTGAAGTCCGCAGGATACTTCAGATCGCCGAAGGCGGAAATGCCATGGCGCGGCTCAGCAACTGCCGAAACCGAAATAAGACCAAGAGCCAGAAGTGCCGTTCCGAATTGCTTCACGTCGCCGTCACTTTCTTGGCTTTTTCAGCATCCCACCACCAGATGGTGGGGAAACCGCTGGAATAATCGGGCGATTTTTCGGGGCGGCCAAAGCGATCCCAGCGGGCGGTGCGATCATATGAAATGTACCACATGGGCACGACATAGTGATTCCAGATCAAGGCGCGATCGAGGGCCTTGCATGCAGTGATCAGGCTCTTGCGATTGGGCGCGAAGATGACCGTCTCGACCAGCTTGTCGATGGCTGGATTCTGGATGCCTACATAGTTCCGGCTGCCATTTCGCGCGGCAGATTCGCTGCCCCAGAAGTCACGCTGCTCATTGCCAGGCGATAGCGACTGACCCCAGCTACCAACGATAACGTCGTATTCGAAGGCTTGAGTTTGCCTCTCATACTGAGCGCTGTCGACCGACTTGATCTTCACTTCGATTCCGAGCAATTCTAACTGCTGTTGATATGGCAAGGCAATGCGCTCAAACAGAGGCGAGTCGAGCAGAAACTCGATGCTGAGACGCTCTCCCTTGGCGTTCTTGAGAACGGATTTGTTGCCATCAGCTGTCACTTTCCATCCGGCTTCATCCAACAGCTTTGAGGCGGCGCGAAGATTTTTGCGGCGGGCCTGCGGTGTGTCATTCAGCGGATTGACGTATTCGGCCGAAAAAACTTCCGCCGGCAATTGATCCCGCAAGGGCTCCAGAAGCACCAGCTCCTCCGCCGATGGAAGCCCCTTGGCCTCCATTTCGGAATTGTTGAAGTAGCTGCGCGAACGAATGTACTGGCCATAGAAGAGATTGGTGTTGGACCACTCAAAATCGAAGGCAAAGTTGAGGGCTTGCCGCACCCGCACGTCGCTGAATTTATCGCGGCGGAGATTCATCGCCCATGATTGCATTCCCTCCACTTGCTTCAGGTGAATATCTTCCTTCAGCACACGGCTCGCCTTGATGGCCGGAAAATCATAACCGGTTGCCCAGCGCTTGGAAGATGTTTCGAGCCGCCAGTCGAACTGATCGCTCTTGAAGGCTTCGAATGCGACGTTGTCATCGCGGAAGAAGATGTATTCGATCTCATCGAAATTGTTCTGACCAATGTTCACCGGCAAGTCCTTGGCCCAATGATCGGCGACCCGTTTCATCTTGAGGGATACACCGGGCTTAACATCAGTTGCCACATAGGCGCCTGAGCCTAGCGGTGTTTCGAGTGTCGTTTCGGCGATGTTCCGTTGTTTGCCGTTGGCTGCCGTGCCGGTCCACCAATGCTTCGGGAGGACTGGCAGTTGTCCGGTGATGAGTGGCAGTTCACGGTTGCCCTTTTGCGAAAACGTGAAAGTCACTTCGTGGTCGCTGGTTTGTTCGACTTTTGTGATGTTCTTGTAGTAGGCATTGTAGAAGGGATTGGCGTCACGCAAGGCCTGCATCGACCAGATCACGTCATCCGGCGTCATTGCCTTGCCATCATGGAATCGGGCTTCGGGACGAATGCGATAGACCACTATCGAACGGTCTTCGGGATGCCAGACTGAGCCCGCGACCAGGCCATACTCGGTGGATGGCTCATCAAGCGAGGACGTCAGGAGTGTTTCACTGGACGAGGCGGCTATTGACTCGCCCTTGTAACTATAGGGATTGAGGCTGTCGAAGGAACCAACCACGCCGTAACGCACGCGGCCACCCTTTGGCGCTTGCGGGTTCACATAGTCAAATTGCTTGAAGTCAGGGCCGTATTTGATGTCGTCAAAGAGCGTCAAGGCATGCCGGAACTGGCGGTCTTCGGCGTGAGCGATCTGGATGCCGACCAGTTTTGCGGCAGGAGCAAGGCCCGCAAGCTTGATGAGGGATCGACGGGTGATCGGCATTTCGGGGTGGTCTCCGCAACAGAATCTCATGGCAACTTAGGCGATTTGGCGCACAAAAGAAAACACCGGCAAGTGGCTTGCCGGTGTTAAATTTCCATGAGCTTTGCGGCGTTTACGGGGCGGGGAAGGCCACGGGTGCATCTGACAAGGAGGCAAGATAGGCCAGCAAGTTGGCGCGATCGGCATCCTTCTTGAGACCGGGATAGACCATCTTGGTGCCCTTGATGGCCTCTTTCGGAAGCTTGATGAACTCGTTCAGGGCTTCGTAGGACCAATCCTCGGAGGACTTGGCGGCCATCGCTTCAGAATAGGGGAAGCCCTCATGCGATCCGTGCTTGCGCATCACAACGCCATAGAGGTTCGGACCAACCTTATTGGGGCCGCCCTTGGTGAAATCATGACAGGCCGCACACGCCTTGGCCAAGGCCTGGCCCTTTGCCGCGTCGGCAGAGGCGAGCAGAGTGCCCAACGACACCGAGGGCTGTTCCTCACCACCCTCAGTTGCTTCGCCACCGGTGCCAG
>JANLTS010000348.1:0-1956 GCA_031363045.1 Hyphomicrobiales bacterium | reverse complement strand
GCCAAACGCGCCGTCGATCTCATTGCCGGCCGCCTAGGCCCTGTGAGAGAAGCTGATGTCGCAACCCATGCCGCCGCCTGCTTCGCCAGCGCCGACTATCTCGAAGGCCGAAACGCATTTGTGGAAAAGCGAAAAGCATTGTTCAGGGGCGTGTGATGGCAAACATGATGCGGCCAACGCTGTCGCTGCTCATCCTCATCCTCGCCGCGCGTCCGGCCGCCGCCGAGCCTGAGATCACCGAGAGCACGATCATCTATGATGTTGATGGCGAAACCGTTGCAGATATTCGCGCCGCGATGACGGCGAACAGCCCCGAATCCTATTGGGGCTACACCAGGTGGTATGTCAGCTGGACCGCCCAGTGCGAGGTGAGCGTCAAGATTACCTATACGCTTCCATCATGGACAGGCCATGACGATGCCGATGAAGAACTCCAGGACTATTGGGACACCTTCATCGCTAACTTGCGAATCCACGAGCAGGGCCATGGCGGCCACGGCCGTAGCGCCGGCGCCGAGATCGAGGAAACTGGCTGCGTCGAGGACCCCTATGGCATCATCGAAAAATGGGCCAAGCAGGACAAGACCTATGATGACGAGACCGATCACGGCGTCACCCAGGGCGCGGTGTTCTGAGGTGCTTCGCCCGCCGACGCGAAACTTTAATTCCTAGCGCTTAACTTCAATATCGGCCGTGATGACGGAGCCGCGCTGCGCGCTAACCTTAACAGCACCAACAATAACCCCGTCAATCATCACCGAGAGCTTGAAACTCCCCGTTGGCAGCGGCCAGGCATAATGGCCATCGGGCGATGTTTTGACGCCGATTTCCGGCACCGCGGCCTCTGTTCCCGGCAGCGCTTCCGCCACGATCACGGCACCCGCCACCGGCGCTCCGTCTTCATAGTTCACCGTGCCCTGAACACCGGACAGCAACTTGCCGGTTCCGGCGCCGGTCGTTGGAACATCATCCCCCGATGCTTTCACGCTGCCAGCCAGTGCCATCGCCAGGCTGATGCCAAAGCTTGCGCCGACAATATTTCGCCGCGACACGCCGTCAGGCACCGAATGGTCCCGGCTGCCGCTCAGGGGGCGGCACCCCATTTCTGGAAGTTGTTGAACACCGCCTTGGTGATGCGCGTGCCCGAGTTGGTGCCGCCGCTCACACCATAGGCGTGTACGGCCATCGCATAAGGTCCATCATCGCGGGTCTCGTAAACCGCGCTGCCGCTCTGGCACCCGAACGTGTCGATAGTATATTTAACACTGTTGGTGGTTGACGATGCAACGCTTCCCGCCATGCCCCACATCTGGTCCGCCGGTTTGTCGCACGGATAACCAAAGATCTTGATGGCCCGGTTGGCCAGGCTGACCGTATCGAAGAAGTAGCCAAAGAATCCTGTCTGGCTGCCCTTGTTGCAGTCCAGCTTGATGGCGCCATAGTCACTCGATTTCTTGCCGTCGACCGACCAACCGGTGACCGTGTAAAGCCGGCGCGCCCCGCACTTGCCAAACGGCGTCGAGGAACCATTGCGCCCCGGCCAGATGGTGTAGGTCGCTGGATCGTAGAATCCATCCACGCCGCCACTGCCCTGGTGAACGCAATGTCCCGCCGTGGCGATCGTATTCTTGCTGATGAACCAGCCCGTGCAGCCAAATTCATCGCCATTCTCGTCATCGAACGAGATCTCGACGATGGCGCTGAACGGATAGTCGGACGTATTGTTCACCCGGAAACGGCCATCGGCACCAATCACCGTGCGCTCGTTGTTGCCGGGGCGCGGATCGCGCCGGTTGGTGCCCGCCGCCGTGAAGCGTTCCTTCAAGCTGAGGTCGAACCGCGGGCCGCTGCCCTTGAACGGCGCGACCGCATTGGCGGACGAGACACCAGTTTCAGCCAACGCCAACCCATCACTGGCAACCGGTGTATCCGGACCGGCGGCAAAGGCCGATCCCG
>JANLTS010000430.1:0-5635 GCA_031363045.1 Hyphomicrobiales bacterium | reverse complement strand
GCCGGATTGTTGAACAGCTTGGTGTTCTCAAAGGCATTGGCGCGGAACTGGCGCTCGAGCGAGTCCATCACCCAGGCGACATCGCGCACGCAGCAGATCACCTTGGCATCCGGAAACAAAGTCATCAGGGCCGGAAGCTGGGCGCACCAGGCGCGGTTGGTATCGAAGATCACGTCTGCTTTGGTCTCGGCATAATAACTGTCGAACAAGCCGCGCAGCAGGCGGGCGCGCTGGGCGGTGTTGACCATGGTCGAGAGTTCGGTGCCGGCCGAGACCTGGGCGATGACACCTTCAAACAGCGAGGCAACCGGGCTCGACATGCCGGCATGGAAACGCGGGTTCTGGCGGAGAATGGCACCCATCAGGGTGGAGCCGGATCGTGGCAGGCCTGAAATGAAGTGATAGATGGCGGCCTCCCTTGAAATTCCGAGACATAAGTTCGAACTTAGCGGCAGGTCACGGCGATGGGCAAGGTCTGCTTCAGCCGTATAATTTGACTTGAGCCGCCGCCTTGCGTGGCGCACAACTGCGGCGTGATGATTGACCTCAACAAATGCTGCCGCGTGGTTTGCTGAAATGCGGCGACCGGCACTTGGCCGATTGATCACCTATGGGCTCCTCGGATTGTGGAGCCTGGTATGCCTGTTTCCACTCTACTGGCTGTTTGTCACCTCACTCAAGACGGGTGCCGATGTGGCGACCGGTCCGCGTTTTCTGCCCTTCGTCGATTTCACGCCGGTGCTCGATGCCTGGCGTTTCGTTCTCGTCCAATCAAACGACAAGCTGCTGCCGCGCTTCATCAACTCCTGCGTCATCGCCAGCACTGCCGCCGCGCTGGCGCTGCTGGCCGGCGGCATGGCTGTTTACGCGCTGACGCGGTTCCGCTTTTACCTGCCGTGGGCACGCGCGGTGCCGGCCAATAAATTTATGATGACCGGCTTTCTGGCCACTCGCCTCTTGCCGCCCGTTGTGTTGGTTTTGCCGCTGTACATGATGGCGCAAATCACCGGCCTGCTCGATACGCGACTTGCCCTGATTATCACCTATGCTGCATATAACCTGCCGGTTGCCATGTGGCTGCTGCAACCGGTTTTCGGAGCATCACGCAGTGAGCCGGAGGAAGCCGCCATGATCGATGGCGCATCACACTTGTCGATCTTCTTTGATATCGCCGTGCCAGTGTTCGCTCGCGGCATCGCGGCGGTGGGCCTCCTGGTGTTCATCCTGTGCATGAACGAGTATCTGTTCGCCGTCTATCTTGCGACCGACCGCGCCTCGACCTTGCCGCCGTGGATCGCCGGGCAGATCGCCATCCGCGAAGGCCAGGTGGCGTCGCCGGAGGAGGAGTGGGCGAATTTCTCGGCGGCTTCGGTGCTGCTCATCTTGCCGTTGCTGTTGTTCGGAGGTTTGGTGCGGCGGGTGCTGGGTGGCACCGCGTTGTTGAAAGGTTGATTACCTCAGCCGTTGCGCATCGCTTCGTCGAGCAGCACGATCAACGACCTGGGGCTCGGCATGTCCTCGGTGACGTAGACGAGTTCGCCCTCGGGCGAAATCAAGAAGACGCGGGCGTTGTGGACGTCGATGCCCTCACCCCGGCCATTCAGCACATCGAGCAGCGGCCCCAGATCGTCAAGCCCGGTGACCGCCGCTTGCCACTGTGGACCGGCGCCAAATTGAGCAATCCATGTCTGCAATGCTTCCGGTGTATCGCCCAGCGGATCGATCGAGAGCGATAGTAACTTGACCTGCCCGGCCTTGCTGCCAAGTTGGTTCTGGACTTGCTCGAAGATCGCACCCTGCACCGGGCAGGTTGTGCTGCAGCCGGTGAACATCAGTTGCGCAATTGTCCAGTGGCCGCTGACCACCTCGGGGAGTTGTTGCTTGCCACCATCGCTCATGGTGACGGCGATTGCCGGCATGACACGCGCCGGGCGCACCGGTCCAAACGGAACATGCTCGACAGCAATCTCCTTTGCCACCGGAAGAACTGGCAAGGGGCGGCCTGTGGTGTTGAAACTTTGAGTCACAACAAGCGCGGCAACGCCGATCGCTACACTTGCCAATATGCCAAGAACTGAACTGTGCATTATCCTGTTCATCGGCGGCTCGCAAAATACCAGAGTGCTCCGCAATCATCGTCGCTCATGGTGAAGCGCGGCATAGTGCGCGAGACTTGTATCATCGCAGGGTCAATGCCGTCGCGCAGCGTCAGACAAAAGCTTTGCTGGTCGAATATCGACGGCGGCCCACCGCGGCGCGAGACGTTTCCGGTCAGAGATGCTTGGGTCAGTGGCGAAATGGTACGGGCGGTTTGGCCGCCGCCGGTCACAGCGTCATGGCAATTGCTGCAGCGGGAGGCTGCCAGCGGCAGGCCTTCAGTATGACCGGCAATGCGGCCGCTCATCGGCAGATAGCCGTGGTAGAGCGCGTAGCCTCGGCTCCAGGGGTGTTCCACGGCCACCGCAGCAGCCGCCCCAAGGCTCAACGCCGCGAGCAGAATTCCCCAGGTTCCACGCCGCATTATGGGCCCTGTTCGATCTCGTAGAGATAACGCACGAGATTGCTCAGGTCAGCGTCGGTGATGACAACTCCACCATGAGCGCGGATGGCGCCTTCGATCGACTGTGAGCCATTGTGCAGATAGGGCCTTGTCGCCCAGATGCCGCGTAATGTTGGCACGTCGATGCCGATGAGCGTGGCGCCCAGGCGCTTACCGGAAGCAGCCCTGATGGTGCCGACGTTCTTCAACTGCGTTGCATCGCCACTCACCGTCATGGTGGTGCCGGCATGACAGGTGGCGCAGCCCATGGTGGTGAACAACGCCTCGCCCGCCACTGCCTTGGCCGTCATCGAGCCATCGGCATTGCGATAGGGGCTGGTGGGCGCTTTGCTGCGCGAAGTCACGTAGGCAGCGAGAGCATCGAGGTCGGCACTGAGGCCGGCCTTGGGGCTGCCCAGTGGTTGCGACCGGTCGCCGGCGTTGAAGTCGGCATCATTCATCAGGCCAGTGCCGCCAGCAAAGTTGCGGATCTGGCCCTCAAAATCCTGTAACTCATCGAAATTCGCCGACCAGTGCAGGAAGCCCTGCCCCATGCCGCCGCGGCCCTCAAGGCTGATGGTGTTGCGCAAACCCTCGCCGAAGCCAGTGAAGTCCCAGACGCGGCCGTCGCCCTCGCCGCCATCGTGGCAAACGGCGCAACTCAAATAGCCATCGCGCGCCAGACGCGTGTCGGCGGCGTCGTAAAACAGCTGCTTGCCCTTCAAAACCGTGGGACCGAGCCTCTCGGAAGCGACAGTCGAAACGGTGGCGGCGATCGTCACCTGCTTCTGGCCCCTGGTCAGCAGTGGCGAGAGGTCGACGATCGAGACGCTGCGGTCCATGAAGTTGCCGGCATAGAGCGTGTTGCCGTCGGCTGAGAGCGCCAGAGTTGAGGGCGCGCGGCCAACCGTGAACCGGAAAATCTCGCGCTTCAGTGCCGGATCGAGCACCGCCACCTCACGGCTCGACGGCAAGGCCGCGAAAAGATAGGCGCCTGTGGGATGGAAGGCAATCGCGCTGACCATGCCTGAATTATCAATATCGATGCGCGAAGCAACATCTTCGATGCCGGTGGCCAGATCGATACGCGAGACGATGGCGCGCACGGCGTTCTGGAAGTTGAGGTCAAGACCATCGCGCAACTTGCCGCGCTTGATATTGTCTTGCTTGGAGGGCACCCACAGGCTCTTGCCATCGGGTGAAACTACGGCCGCGCCCAAATAATTGGGAATGCCGCGGGCACTCACTTCGGTGTCGGCCCGGTTGGAGTGCTGCAGGATCATCTTGCGCTGGACGACGCGGTCAATGTTGAAGTCCCACACTTCACCGCCCAAGGGTTTGCCGGTACTGTCGATGGTGTTGATGGCCGCCGTCGATTCGCCGGGCAATGCGGGGGCCAGGAAATTGGTGACATAGAGTCTGGACTTGTTGCCGTTGGTGGTGATGTGGCGTGGCGTTCTGCCAGCATAGACCCAGCCCAACAACCAGCCATCGGTTTGCGCGCGCGCCAGCTGTCCCATCGATTCAAACGTAAAGAAAGCATGGTCTGCAGGTCCGGCGAAGACCAGGCCAAATGGCCGCGACCCGCGCGGCAAGGCAATGGTCTTCGTCACCGTGAGGGTTGCAGCGTTGATAATCGAGAACGAGGCGCTGGCACGGTTCACAACCCAGATGCTGCCATTGGGATGGCGCGCCACGCTCACCGGTTCGTTGCCAACCGGAATTTCGGCAACCCGCGAATTGCCGGCAAGGTCGATCACGCTGACGCTGTTGTTGTCGCGATTGGCAACCCAGAGGCGCGAACTGGCGCCGGGACGGTTTTCAATTTCCAAGCCAGATGAGTTTTCACCTGAGGCCCCGGCAACCGGTGCCACATGAACAGCCTGATCGAACGAATAGACAAACTGGTTGCCACTGGCGTTCTTCATCACCAGGTTCACCGCAAACGTGCCGGCGCTGGCAAAAACATGCGATGCCGATGCACTCGCACCGAACGGCGTTGCCGCCGTTCCATCACCGAAATTCCAACTATAGGTGACGCCGGTCACCTTGATGATCACAGGGGAATAGCTGACGCTCGTACCCACCAATTGCGGGGTCACGGCCAGCACCGTCACCTGCGGCACGATATCGGCGACGTTCCAGGTGAAAGAAGCGGCGGCCTGAAGGCCACCCGTGTCTGTCACCCGTACCGTAGGCGTGAAAGCGCCGGGTGCGGAGATTGTGCCGGAGATGACACCTGACGTTGCATGGATGGCGAGGCCGGGGGGCAAGCCGGTGGCTGAGAATGAAAGCACACTGCCATTCGGATCCGATGCAATGACCGCAATACTCACATTGGCGCCGACCGTGCTGACCTGGGTGGTTGGCGCGGTGATGATTGGCGGAGAGTTGAGCGGTGGCGCGATGTTGAACACCAGGTCACTACTGACAGTTCGCACTCCATCGGTGGCGGTGATGGCGCTCACATAGGTCCCGGATGTCGTTGGCGTTCCAGAGATGAAACCGGTCACCGCATTGACGCTGATGCCGGTTGGCAGTCCACTGCCGCCATACGTGACAGTGGTTGCCAGCTTGACGATTTCGGGTTGGACTCCCATGGCTTCGCCGGACCGCAGGTTAAGCGGGTCGGGGCTGACCAGCCTGGCAATTGTGTTTGATCTGACGCGAACCATTTTCGAAACCGAGGGCACCCCGTTGGCGTCCATGGCAAACAGCATCCAGTAACCCGGCAACAGGTAGCCCGAGTTCGAGGGAACGTTGAGTGTGTATTGATTGGTGGCATTTTTAGTGAACGCTATCGACAATCGGCGCTGGTCATTATTGGTCGAATGCGTTGCCGAGTTGAGGCGCACCAGCGCGAAGGATGTGACGTCGCGGTCGGTCGTAACCTGAACTGTCCCACCATAGGGCAATTCGGCGGGAGCCTGAGTGATCGCCGGACGGCTGGCGGCATTGCCAGCGGCATCGAAGAGATAGGGCGGCGAATAAATCTGGATGTTCGGATGATCGGCTGAGCAATTGCACAGACCGCCGCCGCCTGACAGGATACGGCCGTCGGGCAGCAGGAAAGCAATCGAGTGATAGTTGCGCGGC
>JANLTS010000411.1:0-10278 GCA_031363045.1 Hyphomicrobiales bacterium | reverse complement strand
GCAATAGGGCGAGCCATCCCTGGGACCGTGTCCGCAGAAGCAGAAGTCCTCATGGCCGGGATCGCCGATCGGCCATTTGCAGGTCTTGTCGGAGAGATGGAGGATGGTGACCCGGCCGCCTTTCGACAGATCGACGAGGCGCACCGGCTGCGGTTCCGGCAGCGCCTGCTGGCGCGGTTGGATATCGGCCCGCAGCATCGGCTTCAGGGCGTGCGATCCGGCCGTCGGCATGCCGGGCGTGGCGCCCTGCCTGCTGCCGGCGAGGCTCGGTTCGCGCTGTTTGCGCGGTGCGCGCGGCTGCGTGGAGCGCGGCGGCTGCGCCCGGCCCGACAGATTGAGGCGGTGAACCTTGCCGATCACCGCATTGCGTGTGACGCCCGAGCCCAGCCGCCCGGCAATTTGGCTGGCACTCAAGCCTTCCGTCCAGAGCTTCTTCAGAAGCTCCACCCGATCATCAGTCCAGGACAATTTTGCCCCTCCCAGATTGTTTTCAAGTTCTTCGCCCAACAGAATCCCTCACTCCTCGCCAGGCCCATCTGAGAACCGGCGCGATTAACCACAAAACTGACCGTTAAACGCTACATCTCGTAGCTCGTCGCGGGCGACCCTACAATAAGCGGTAGAGCCACCGCAACCGTCGGAATGCGAGTCAGGCGATGTTTTCCCCAGTTAACCGCCCCCACCCCTATGGTTAACGAGACCTTATCAGTGAGATGAATCCGCGGTCCATGCGCTGTTTTGACTCAGTGTGGAAAAGCTTGAGTTGGGCCTCGAAAAACCCGAATCAACGCCACCCAAAGTCATTGATTGACCCTTCGCAATCATCGACTTATATGCGTTATCAACAGGCGCCCGCCGATTTGACGGCGGGCGTTTTTGATCTCCTGAAACCAAGGCCTAACCGATGATCGCACCCGTTCTGCCGACCTATGCCAGAGCCAAAGTCTCGTTCGAACGGGGCGAGGGAGCCCGCGTTTTCACGTCCGATGGCGAGGCGTATCTGGATTTTGGGGCCGGCGTGGCGGTGACCAGCTGCGGCCATGCCCATCCGCATCTGGTCGAGGCCCTGACCGAGCAGGCGAAAAAGATCTGGCACACCTCGAACCTCTATCAGATGCCGGGCCAGGAGAAGCTGGCCAGGCGCCTGATCGATGCGACCTTCGCCGACACGGTATTCTTCACCAACTCCGGTGCTGAGGCGCTGGAATGCGCGATCAAGATGGCGCGGAAATATCAATCCGCCCATGGCGCGCCTGAGAAGTTCCGGCTGATCACCTTCGAGGGCGCCTTCCACGGCCGCACGCTGGCCACCATCGCGGCGGGAGGCCAGATGAAATATATCGAGGGCTTCGGCCCCAAGGTCGAAGGTTTCGACCAGGTGGTGTTTGGTGACATCGAAGCGGTGAAGGCGGCAGTGACGGACGCCACCGCCGGCATCCTGATCGAACCCATCCAGGGCGAGGGTGGTGTCAGGCCCGTGCCGCATGAATTCATGCGCGCCTTGCGGACTATCTGTGATGAGCATGACCTGCTGCTGGTGCTCGATGAAGTGCAATGTGGCATCGGCCGCACCGGCAAACTGTTCGCGCATGAATGGGCTGGCGTTACACCCGACATCATGGCGGTTGCCAAGGGCATTGGCGGCGGCTTCCCCTTGGGTGCCTGCCTCGCCACCGAGAAGGCGGCGGTTGGAATGACGGCGGGCAGCCACGGCTCGACCTTTGGCGGCAACCCGCTGGCCACAGCCGTCGGCAATGCCGTGCTCGATGTGGTGATGGCCGAAGGCTTCCTTGCTGGTGTGCAACAGCGGGCCCTGATCCTGAAACAGAAGTTGGCGGGCCTCAAGGACGCGCATCCCGACATCATTGACGACATCCGCGGCTTCGGCCTGATGATGGGCATCAAATGCAAGGTGCCCAATACAGCGCTCCAGGCCGCCGCCATGGACCAGCATTTGCTGACCATTGGGGCTGGCGACAATGTCGTGCGCCTGCTGCCGCCACTGATTGTCACCGACGCCGACATCGCCGAAGCCGTCGACAAGCTCGACCGCGCCTGCAAGGCGCTCGCCGCCAAAGCCGCAGCTTAAGGCTGGCATCATGTCACCACGGCACTTTCTCGATATTTCCGAATTCGATGGCGAAACGCTGAATTCGATCGTCACCACGGCACGCGCCATGAAAGATCAGCGCCTGGGCAAGCCCAAGGGCCAGCGTGAACCGGGAGAACCTCTGAAAGGCCGCATGCTGGCGCTGATCTTCGAGCGCCCCTCGACCCGCACGCGCGTGTCCTTCGAGGTCGGCATGCGCCAGCTTGGTGGCGATACGCTGGTACTGTCGTCGCAAGACATGCAACTGGGCCGCGGCGAGACGGTGGCGGACACGGCCCGCGTGCTGTCGCGCTATGTCGATGCCATCATGATCCGCGCCGCGAAACATTCGCACCTCACCGAGCTTGCGGCGGCGGCCAGCGTGCCGGTGATCAACGGCCTCACCGATCTGACGCATCCCTGCCAGGTGCTGGCCGACGTGATGACACTGGAAGAACATGTGGCGCCGCTGAAGGACCTGACAGTGAGTTGGGTGGGCGACGGTAACAATGTCACCGCTTCGTGGATTCATGCGGTGGCCCGCCTGGGCGGCAAGCTCCGCATTGGCACGCCGCAGCAACTCGCACCTTCGCCCGGCGTTTTGGCCTGGGCCAAGGCTGAAGGTGCCGATGTGCAAGTAACCTGGTCAGCCGAGGAGGCGGTAGCAGGAGCCCATTGCGTCATCACCGATTCCTGGGTGTCGATGCATGACACGGATTCAGCCAGCCGCCACAATCTGCTCAAACCCTATCAGGTGAACCAGCGGCTGATGAGCGCGGCGCGCCCCGGGGCCAAGTTCATGCATTGCCTGCCCGCCCACCGTGGCGAAGAGGTGACCGACGAAGTCATCGACAGCCCCAGTTCGCTGGTGCTGGACGAGGCCGAGAACCGTCTCCATATCCAGAAGAGCATCCTGCTCCATTGTCTCGGTGCATGATGGATTTGCATTTGAGCGACAATCTGGTGCTGCCCTTCGAGGTCAAGCCGCTGGGCGTGCGTGGCAAGCTGGTGCGGCTGGGCAGCGTCGTTGACGACATCCTGCACCGCCACAGCTATCCGCCCGCCGTTTCGGCATTGCTTGCGGAAGCCGTGTCGCTCACCGCCATTCTTGGCGCCAGCCTGAAATTCGACGGCAAGTTCATCTTCCAGACCAAGACTGACGGCCCGGTCGACATGATCGTCGCCGATTATGTCTCGCCCGGAAAACTCCGCGGCTATGCGCGCTTCAATGCGGCGAAGCTGGCAGCGCTCGAACATGCCGATCAGGCGGCATTGATGGGCAATGGCTATCTTGCCATGACGGTGGACCAGGGTGCCGATATGGAGCGCTATCAGGGCATCGTCGCCTTGCAAGGGCAGGACCTGACCGCCGCTGCCCATGGCTATTTCGAGAAATCCGAGCAGATCCCCACCCGCCTCCGCATGGCGGCAGGCCCGCTGATGCAGCGTGGCAACCGCCAAGAAAGCTGGCGGGCGGGCGCGGTGATCGTGCAACACCTGCCGCGTGACGGTGGCGCAAGCCCGCTGCCCAGCCATTCGGGCGATGCGCCGGGGGACGTGGATAACCCGCCGCCCGAGAACGACGACTGGGTCAAGGCGAGGTTGCTGCTGGATACAGTGGAGGCCCACGAGTTGCTCGATCCCCTTCTGTCAGCCGAGCAATTGCTCTACCGCCTTTATCACGAGGACGGTGTGACGGCTTATCCCGCGACGGCACTCGATCGTTATTGCAGCTGCTCGCGCGAGACCATCACCAGTATGCTCCAGCGGTTTCCGGCCGACGACCAGGCCCACATGGTGGAGGATGGCCAGATCATCGTCACCTGCGAGTTCTGCTCCACCACCTACCGCGTGGCACCAGACGAGCTGGAAAAGGTCTGAAATCTGTCGGATGATGTCGTTTTTTCACCACGACAGGTCCAAAGCGTGAGTTCAATTCACCGCATCGTCATTAGAGTGTCATTGACGGGGAGAAGTCTCCGTGACAAGTTTTGTCGCTAACCGGGCAAGAACGCTCCAAGAATAATAATCGCGAAACAGGGACACCACCGCATGGCAAACGCAAGAATTTGCGCCGGCCGTTGCTGACATTGATCAGCACGGGCGGCATCGCGGGTGCATCCCCACATCAATTCGTCACGCTAAGGAGAGAAACGGATGAATGAATTTGAAATGAAGATGAAGTCGGCACAGAAGGCAGTCGGCCTCGGCAAGCTGTCGCGTCGCGACTTCATGCAATTTGCCATTGCGTCGGGCATGACAATTGCCTCGGCCAACGTGCTGTTCGCCACGGCAGCGCGCTCGGAAGCCAAGAAGGGCGGTATCTTCAAGGTTGCCGTCGGCCATGGCCAGACCACCGACTCGCTCGACCCGTCCACCTGGTCGAACGGCTTCACCTTCCATTTCGGCAAGTCGCTGTTCGCGGCACCGCTGGTTCAGGTTGATTCCAAGAACACCGCCCAACCGCATGTCGCCGAAAGCTTCGAGCCTACCGACGGCGCCAAGAAGTGGATCTTCAAGCTCCGCAAGGGCGTCACGTTCCACAATGGCAAGACGCTTGACTCCGCCGACGTCGTCGCCACCCTGAACTACCATATCAGCGCTGACTCGAAGTCGCCCGCCAAGTCGGTTCTCTCGAATCTTGAGAGCGTTGTGGCCGATGGCCCGGAAACCGTGGTCTTCACGCTGAAGGGCGGCAATGCCGACTTCCCCTTCCTGCTGACCGACTATCATCTCGGCATTTATCCGGCCATCGACGGCAAGCCTGACTGGGAAAAGGGCATGGGTGCCGGTCCCTATGTGCTGAAGTCCTTCGAGCCGGGCGTCAAGCTCGTAGGCGAACGCAACCCCAACTACTTCAAGGACACCTGGTTCGACGGCGTCGAAATGCTGTCGATCGTCGATGTGGCAGCCCGCACCAACGCCTTCCTGTCGGGCGAAGTGCACTACATCAACCGCGCCGACCTCGCCACCATCGATATGCTGAAGAGTGCGCCGGAAACCGAACTCTACAACGTCTCGGGCTTCGCGCATTACACGGCACCGATGCATTGCAACGCCAAGCCGTTTGACGATGTCAACGTCCGCCAGGCCTTGAAGTGGGCGATCAACCGCCAGGAACTTGTCGACAAGATCCTGTTCGGCTATGGCTCGCCCGGCAACGACAACCCGATCTCGCCCTCAATGAAGTACGCCATCAATCCGGAACCGGTTTACAGCTACGATCCGGAGAAGGCCAAGTCGCTGCTGAAGAAGGCCGGCATGGAAAACCTCAAGGTCGATCTCTCGGCCTCGGACGCGGCCTTCTCCGGCGGCGTCGACGCGGCACTGCTGATGGCCGAGCAGGCCAAGGCGGCGGGCATCGAGATCAACGTGGTGCGCGAGCCCAACGACAGCTACTGGAACAACGTCTGGCTCAAGAAGCCCTGGAGCCTGTGCTATTGGGGCGGCCGCCCCGTGGCCGACATGTTCATGTCCGTCTCGCTCGCGGCTGACGCGGCGTGGAACGATACCAACTGGAAAAACGCCCGCTTCAACGAGCTGTTGCTCGCGGCCCGCCCGGAGACGGACGAAGCCAAGCGTCAGGCGCTCTATGCCGAAGCTCAGCAGCTCGTCCACGACGACGGCGGCCAGGTGGTGCTGATGTTCAACAACTACGTCGGCGCCCTGTCGACGAAGCTCGGCCACAACACGTTCAACTCCGACTTCGACGACGATGGCGGCTACATGTGGGAGCGCTGGTGGATGGCGTAAGGGCCAATCCATCCGTCAACGGACGAAACCTTCAAGAACAGCCCCGCCAAGCGATTGGCGGGGTTTTGTTTGTGTCAGGGGTGATGGATCTTGCAAGATCCGTGAAGAGAAATGGCGCAACTGGATCCTCAGATGTCCATTTTGATGTAGCCATGGCGCGCGGTTCTGCTAGTCTGTTTTCAAAGAGGCCCATCGAGAGGCCTTGGGCGGGGAGAGACATGCATCCGGTATTGCGCACGGTTCTGCAACGTTTGGGGCTGGGGCTGCTGACACTTTTCGTGGTGTCGGTGGTGATTTTTTCATCGCTTGAAATGTTGCCGGGCGGCTATGCCCAGAACATTCTGGGGCAAGGCGCCACGCCTGAAAACGTGGCAAATTTCAACAAGGAAATCGGACTCGACCGCCCCGCCACAGTGCGTTACTTCGAATGGATCGGCGGCGTGCTTGTTGGTGATTTCGGCAATTCATATTCCGGATCGGGCAACGGCGGCACGCAATCGCGCGACGTCGCGGGCGTCATCGGGCCGCGCCTCTTCAACACCTTCTTCCTGGCCATGATGGCGGCGATCATTGCCGTGCCATTGGCGCTGTTTCTCGGCGTAACGGCGGCGCTCTACCGCAACAGCGTCTATGACCGCACCGTCAATTCCGTGACGCTGACCACCATTGCAACGCCAGATTTCTTCGTCGCCTATCTCCTGTTATTCATTTTCGCGGTGAAGCTGCGCTGGTTCCCGACGACCTCGACGGTGAGCGCCAGCACTCCATTCATCGAACATGTCTATCGCGGGTTCATCCCGGCGATGACGCTGACTCTGGTCATCGTCGCCCACATGATGCGAATGACCAGGGCGGCCATCATCAATCTGCTGGCCAGCCCCTATATCGAGATGGCGCAATTGAAGGGCATGCCGCGCCGCGAGGTCATCGTGAAACACGCGCTGCCCAATGCCTGGGCGCCGATTGCCACCGTTATCGCCTTTAATCTTGCGTATCTCGTTGTCGGTGTCGTCATTGTCGAAGTGGTTTTTGTCTATCCCGGCATCGGGCAATTGATGGTGGATGCGGTCTCGAGCCGCGATATGCCGGTGGTCCAGGCCTGCGCGCTGATTTTCGCGGCCACCTACATCCTTCTCAATCTCTCCGCCGACGTCGTTTCCATCGTCACCAACCCCCGGCTCTTGCACCCCAAATGACCGCCACAGCCCCCGATATCCGCTCCGTCCGCGCCCGCCGCACCTTGTCGGAAAAAGTCCGGCGGACACTCGCCACGGCTCCGATCAGCGCCTGGTTCGGCATGATCGTCATCTTGATTTACGCGTTCGTCGCCATTTTTGCGCCTTGGCTTGCCCATCACGGCGAGTCCGAGATCGTCGGCAAGGGCAATCTGCCGTTCAGTGCCGAATACTGGATGGGCACTGACAGGTTGGGCCGTGACCTCTACTCGCGCATGCTGTTCGGGGCGCGCAACACCATCGGCATTGCGCTCATCACCACATTGCTCTCATTTATTGTCGGCGGCACGTTTGGCGTGTTGACGGCTCTCAGGCGCGGCTGGCTCGATCAGGGCGTGTCGCGGCTGGTCGATGCGTTTCTGGCCATTCCGGTTTTGATCTTCTCGCTGATGCTTCTGGCGGTTTTCGGCAAAAGCCTCCTCAACCTGGTGCTTATTCTGGCCCTTCTCGACGCCACCCGCGTTTTCCGCCTGGCTCGCGCCGTGGCGCTGAATGTCGTGGTGATGGACTATGTCGAAGCCGCCAAATTGCGCGGCGAGGGCTCGGCCTGGATCGTCTTCAAGGAAATCGTACCCAACATCCTGCCGCCGATGATCACCGAGTTCGGCTTGCGCTTCTGCTTTGTGTTCCTGACCATCGCCTCCCTGTCCTTCCTTGGCGTCGGCATTCAGCCGCCGACTGCCGATTGGGGTTCCATGGTGGCCGAGAACAAAAACCTGATTACTTTTCCGGTCCAGACCTTCCCCTATATTCCGGTGCCCTTCTACCCGGCCGCCGCGATCGCGCTGCTGACGGTCGCGGTCAATCTCGTGGTGGACTGGTTCCTCAGCAAGACAAGTGGGCTTCGCGATGATGTCTGAGAAAAAGCGCGTCAAGGGCGAGACCCTGCTGGAGATCAAGGGCCTCAAGATCGAGGGCAACAGCGATGGCGTGTGGCACCCCATCGTCAAGGGCGTGGACGTGACGTTGAAGCGCGGCGAAGTGCTGGGCCTCATCGGTGAATCCGGTGCCGGCAAGTCGACCATCGGACTCGCCGCCATGGGCTATGCGAGGCCCGGCTGCCGCATCTCCGCAGGCTCGATCGTGTTCGATGGCATTGACCTGGTCAAGGCCAGCGAGGCGGAACGCCGGGAATTGTGGGGTTCGCGCATCGCCTATGTGGCGCAGAGTGCAGCCGCCGCCTTCAACCCGGCCCACAAGCTCATCGACCAGACTGTCGAGACGGCGGTGCGCCACAACATCATGAGCCGCGATAAGGCCGAAGCCGACGCCCGCGATCTCTACAAGCGCCTGCAATTGCCGAAGCCCGACACCATCGGCGACCGCTATCCGCATCAGGTCTCGGGCGGACAATTGCAGCGTGCCATGACGGCGATGGCCATGTCGTGCCGCCCTGATCTCATCATCTTCGACGAGCCGACGACAGCTCTCGACGTCACCACGCAAGTCGAAGTCCTGGCTGCCATGCGCGACATCGTCGAGCAATTCAACACGGCTGCCATCTACATCACCCACGATCTCGCGGTCGTCGCCCAGATGGCGCACCGCATCATGGTGCTGCGCTATGGCAACGAGGTCGAGCAGGCGCCGACCCGCCAGATGCTGAAGGAGCCCACCCAGGACTATACCAAGACGCTCTGGGCAGTGCGCAAGATCGCCAAGACCGAGGACATCAGCGAGGACATCGTGCTGCGCGTCCACGAAGTCGATGGCAGCTACGGCGGCGGCCACAAGGTCTTGAACAACGTGACGGTGCAATTGCCGCGCGGACGCACAGTGGCCGTAGTCGGTGAATCGGGTTCCGGCAAATCGACGCTGGCGCGCGCCATCACCGGGCTCTTGCCGCCGACCAAGGGCGAAGTCTATTTCAATGGCAAGCCATTGCCGCATGCCCTGAAGGACCGCGACAAGGATACGCTGCGGCGTATCCAGATGATCTATCAATCGGCCGATACCTCGCTCAATCCGCGCCAGACCATCCGCGACTTGATCGGCCGGCCGCTGCAATTCTATCACGGGCTGGACGGCGCGGGGCGCGACCGCGGCGTAGCCGAGTTGCTCGACGCGATCGAGTTGAACGAAAGCTACATCGATCGCCTGCCGGGGGAACTCTCCGGCGGTCAGAAGCAGCGCATCTCGATTGCCCGCGCACTTGCCGCCAAGCCCGAGATCATCATCTGCGATGAAGTGACGTCAGCCCTTGACCAGATCGTTCAGGAGGAAATCCTGACGCTGCTGATGAAGCTGCAGAAGGACACTAACGTCTCCTATCTCTTCATCACCCACGACATCGCCACGGTGCGGGCGATCTCCGATGAGATCGTCGTCATGCATCAGGGCAAGGTGGTGCAACAGGGTCCCAAGACCCAGGTGCTGAACCCGCCCTATCCGGCCTACACTGAGCTGCTGCTGTCCTCGGTGCCAGAGATGGACCCCGACTGGCTCACCGGACTGCTGGCCAAGCGCGCTGCGGGCAAGGTGAAAGCGAAGGTTTAGAAGCGACTGACGTCACCCCACCGGGCCGCGATGGCAGGTTGATCCGCTGTCACGTCCTCACGTAAGCATCGTCATGCATTCCCCGGTCATCGTCTGGCTCCGCCAGGATCTGCGCCTCACCGACCATTCCGCCCTGACCGCTGCCGCAAGTCTCGGACCGGTGATCTTCCTCTATGTGCTTGATGACGAAACGCCGGGCGAGTGGCGGATGGGCGGGGCGTCGCGCTGGTGGTTGCACAACAGCCTTGAATGTTTGAGCAAGCGCGTTCCGCTGGTGCTGCGGCGTGGCGTGGCGGACCGGGTGATCGCCGATGTGCTGGCCGAGACTGGAGCAAAGACACTCTGCTTCACCCGCGACTATGCGCCATGGGCGAGCGCCATCGAGGCCCGCGTCAAGGATGTTTGCGAGACCCGCAGCGTCCAGTGCCGCCGCTATGGTGGTTACTTGCTGCACGAGCCAGAGACGATCCGCAATGGATCGGGCGAACCCTATCGCGTTTACACACCATTTTCGAAAGCCTGCTTTATGGCGGGAGAGCCAAGGCCATTGAAGCCCATTCCAGCCTTTGAGGTTTGGAAAGGGTCAATTCATAGTGACCGGCTCACCGACTGGGGTCTGCTGCCAAACCAGCCCAACTGGGCAACCGGTTTCGAACCGGTGTGGACGCCAGGCGAAGAGGGCGCACAGCAGCGGCTATCGGCTTT
>JANLTS010000404.1:0-8185 GCA_031363045.1 Hyphomicrobiales bacterium | reverse complement strand
TGTTGGCGCCGATGCTGCCGGTGATGTCGTCATTGAAGTGCGAGCCGGTCAGGTTCTCGATGCTGTCGAGGAAATGCACCCCGGTGCCCCATCCGCCATAATCGCGATGCACCTGACCCATCCACATGGTGGCCGAGATGGCGCGTTCGGACTGAAGATAAGAAACCGTATCGGTGCCACTACCGCCGTTGTAAGTAATCTGATCCCAGAGTTCTACCCAACCGTCATTGACGTCGTGGCGGTCATCGATGGTGGCGAAGAAGACATCATCGCCGCCCAGTCCATGGTAGGAGGGTGCACCGAACTCGGGACCGATAACGTCATTGCCATCAGTGCCGTAGACCGGCGGAAATTCAACTTCGTCTGGGGCTTTGGACATAATAGTTTCCTTTCAGATTTGAGCAAGTCCGGCCAAGTTCCAAGGGGCTGCGGATTGCTCGTGGTTGCTCGTTGATGCCGCCCAATTGACCGGCGGCGATTGAATGCCAGCGGAATGCGCCGTTCATCGTGGCTTCATGGTGGTGCGTTGGCTGTGGTGCGGCGAGATGACCAAACCCGCAATCTTCAGTAGAAGCCAAGCCGCCTGGCGTACAGCCACTTGAATCGGCCACATTGCTTGGGCGATGATGGGGCATGACCGCTTATCGCTTGCTTGCCACCTTGTGCATTCTCGGCCTGTTGCAGGCGCAACCGGCTATGGCCGAGAGCAACGACGAGATCATTGCCCGCATCATCCGACTCAATGCTGCGACAACCGAAGCCTATAACGCCGGAGACTATGCGGCGGCGGCCCGCACTGGCCAGGCAGTAGCCGAACTCTTTCTCACCGTTGGTCCCTCCAACCACAAGGCCTATGGTTCGATGCTCAACAACCTCGCCATGGCGCATGAGAAGTTGGGCAATTACGCCAATGCCGGACCGCTGTTCGAGCGCGCGCTGAAGATCGCCGAAGAGGCTGAGGGGCCAGACAGCGAAGCGGCCGCCAACCGGCTTAACAGTCTCGGCAGTTTTTACATCACCACGGGAGCCTTTGGCCAATCCGAGCCGATGCTGCGCCGCGCGCTTGCGGTGTGGGAAAAGCTGAAAGGGCCTTCGAGCCGCGACGTGGGTCTTGTCCTCAACAATCTGGGCTTTCTCTATCGCGAGATGGCGCGTTACGAGGAGGCTGTCGCGGTGCTCGAGCGAGCGACAAAAATCCACGGCGATCCCACCAGCGCCGGAGATGCGGCCGGTGCCTCCGGCCTCATCGGGCCTGAAGGTTTCAAGCTGTTGGGAGCTGCACAGAACAATCTGGCGCTGGCGCAGGAAGAGATGGGCGATTACATCGCCGCCGAGAAGACCTATAATCGCGCCATCGCGCAGCGCATGCTGGCGGTTGCCGGTGATAGCGCGGAACTCGCGGTCACCTATTCCAACTTTGCCTCGCTGCTGGCGCGCGGCGGGCATTTCGAGGAAGCCGAGGCCTATGGCAGGCGGGCGGTCGCGGTGCTGGAGACAGCGCGTGGTCCTCAGCATCCCGATGTTGCCACCGCCAAAAACAATCTGGCGCAGCTCTATCGCTTGTGGGGCAAGGCCGATCTGGCCTTTCCGCTGTATCGCGAGGCCTTGGCCATCCGCGAGACAAGCTTCGGGCCGGATCATCCCGATGTGGCAGACTCATTTAACAGCTTGGGCCTTCTGGCTATCGCGCAGGGTCAAGGCAATGAGGCCGTTACGCTGCTGCAGCGCGCGCTCGCCATCCGCCGCACTGTCCTGGGTGCAGATCATCCGTCGATTGCTAACACCATCTCGCATCTCGCGGCAGCGGAAATGCAGCTCGGGCAGCTGACAGAAGCTGAGGCGCATTTGGATGCGGCGCTCGTCCTAATCCGCAACGTCTATGGCGACAATCATCCAAGTATTGCCGATGGTGAATCCGATCTCGGCCACATCCGTTTCATGCAAGGCGATTGGCAGGATGCGGCACGACATTTTGAAACGGCGATGGCCATTGTCTCCCGCCGCAGTATTGCCGCAAGTGGTGTCCTGGGTAGAGAACTCGATGGCAAGGCGTCCGCTGCTGTGCTGGAGGCCTCGCCTTATGATGGTGCGCTGAGGTCCTATGACCGGTTGCCATCGGCAGAACGCCAAGCCGCGATCAGCAAGGCCTTCGCGGCTGCGCAGTCAGCAACAACATCTCGCGCTGGCGGATCGCTGGCGCAGATGGCGGCACGGCAATCGCAAACCGACCCTCGCCTCGCCAGCCTGGTGCGCGAGCGCCAGGACATTACGGCGGAATGGCGCGCCGCCGATGACCGCATGCTGGTGATCATCAGCAAGCCCAGTGCAGAACGCGATGGCGATGAAATGACCACGCTGCAGAACCGCCAGTCGGAGATTGCAACGCGGCTCAAAGCCATCGACGCCGAGTTGCTGGCACAATTTCCAAACTACATGCAGCTTGCCAATCCGCAGCCTGCCTCGATTTCGGACATGCAAGCCGCACTGCGGTCTGATGAGGCCGCCTTGATCTATAGTGAGACGCAAGCCACAACTGCCGATCCGGGTGAGCTCCATCTTTTTATAGTCACCTCGGAACATATCAGCTGGTATCGGCTCGATGTCTCGCCCGCTGATGCCGCCGCGCGGATCAATGCGCTGCGCAATCTCCTCGGAATTGGGAGTGCGGCGCGCGGTGCCATTGATGCTGCAACAGCAACAGATGCGGAAGCCTTCGATCTCGATGCCGCTCACAGCCTTTATGAGACACTGGTGGAACCCGCCGCCGCCGAAATTGCCGGGCGCTCACTCATCATCGTGCCATCGCGGGCCTTGTCGGCGTTGCCGTTTCATCTGTTGGTCGTGGAAACCCCGCAGTCGGCGGATTACGCGTCCGCCCGTTGGCTGGTGAAGGATTTTGCCACGTCCTACCTACCCGCCGCCAACGCCCTCATCAGCTTGCGCAAGGATGCGAAGCCCAGTGCCGCAACCGAACCCTATCTTGGCATCGGCAATCCACTGCTCACCGGTGAAGGCGGCATTGACCGCCGGGCCTTCGCAGCGCAAAGCTGCAACAGCGTTCCCCAGGTACAAGTGGCGGCCACCAGCACAATCGCGCCTGCCGGGAATTTCTTCCGTGGAAAACTGGCGGATGTGACCCGCGTTGCCAGTCTTTCGCCGTTGCCTGAGACCACGCAGGAATTGTGCAGCGTGGCGCGTAGCCTTGCGGGCGGCGAGGACAGTGTGCTGCTCGGCGCCGAGGCCAACGAAGCACGGCTGCGCGAACTCGATTCCTTGGGTTCACTGGCGCAAGCCCGCATCGTGCATTTTGCCACGCATGGACTAGTGAGCGGCGAAATCGGCGGATTGGCCGAACCGGCACTGGTGCTGACACCACCACCTGAGGCAACGCTTGTCGACGATGGCCTTCTCACGGCGTCTGAAGTCTCAACTCTGCATCTCGATGCCGACTGGGTCATCCTTTCGGCCTGCAACACCGCGGCGGGCGAGAACGGCAACGCCGAGGCGCTGTCTGGCCTGGCGCGCTCCTTTTTCTATGCCGGTGCCAGGGCCCTACTGGTGTCGCACTGGCCGGTCAACTCGCAGGCCGCTGTTGAACTCACCACCTCGACGCTTGGCCAACTTGAGAAAGGCCGCGCCGAGGCGCTGCGGCAGGCGATGCTGCAGCAGATTGCAAGTGGCGGCGAAGCGGCCGTTCCGGCCTACTGGGGGCCCTTTGTGGTGATCGGCGACGGGAGCTGACGAAAAGGCTGGGACAGCAAAAAAGCCCGGCGAACCGGGCTTGTCTCACGTCGTGTTATCTCAAGTTGGTGGGCCAAAGCCCAGAAACGTCACGCCGATTTGCTCTGCTTGCGCCGTCCGAGGAGGACAAGGCCGAACATGGCCGAGCCAAGCAGCAGCATGGCCGGCGGCACCGGCACGGCAGTCGGAACACCGTCGGAAACCACGTCGAAGCCGTAGCGTCCAGACTTCCTCCCAGTCTGCCCCTTGACCTTGAGCTTGTAATCATGGCCTTCCAGCAACGCCAACGGGCTCATGCCACTGCCCACAAGCTTGCCCTTGCTGTTGGTGACCTTAAGGCGCGATACGACTTCCTTAGTCGTCTTGTCGGTCCAGATGAACGTCAGGTTCTGGATGGCGCTCCTGCCATTCTTGCCGACTTTGGTCATGGCACTGAAGTCGATATCCGAGATACCGGCATTGAAGAAATACGCGTGATTGAAGCGGCGGTTGTCTCTCTGACTACCTGGCCGCGTCGTTCCCGCAGAGACAGTTTCGTCGGCGGTAAAGGTCGTTCCTTCGCCGAGCAAAGCCAAATCACCAGGCGAGACACTTATAGTTGCGGCGGATACGGAGGACGCAAACGCAGCCAGGAAGGCCGCGGAGCAGAGAAGCTTGTTCATCGAAAACCCTTGATATTCAATTCATTACAATCCACATGGACTAAGAGCTGCCCCGATTCATCGCCCGGTGATTAAGCCCTCGTTTACCTATAATGAGGATTGCGTCAACCACAATCTGCGTCTCAGGGTTGAGAGGGCGAAAACCCGCATCACTGGCTTGGAGCTTCGCTGTCAGGCGGCAGCGCAGGCCCCTGCATTTCACCTTAGGCAGGCCCTCGTTCGCGCAGGTGCTGGAACAGCTTGTCGGCGCGGGCTGCCAGCAGGGCCTTGCCGTCGCGTTTGCTCCAATCGTAAACGCCCCGGCCAGTCTTGAGTCCGAAATGCCCGGCTTTCACCAAATCGCCCACTGGCTGAGGTGGCGCCTTGCTCGTCTCGAGATCGGGCAGCAGAAATTCTGCGAACTTGTGCATGATGTCGAGGCCACCAAGCTCAGCGCTTTCGATTGGCCCGGTGATCGAATACCGCCGCCCCAGCGACAGCTTGAACGACTGGTCGATCGCTTCCGCTGAGGCAATGCCGTTGGCCCACATCGACCAGGCCTCGCGCAACAGCGCGAATTGCAGCCGGTTGATGATGAAGCCATCAACTTCCTTGTGCATTAGCGCCGGAGTCTGGCCCACCGCCGTCATCATGTCACTGGCCCATTGCACGACGGCAGCATCAGTCTGCGGCCCACCGCAAATCTCGACGATGGGGATCAGTTGGGCGGGATAGATGAAATGCATCGCCACAGCGCGTTGGGGATGTTTCATCTTGCCCGTCATCAGGCTGATCGGCTGGCCGCTGGTCGAACCAAGTACGATCTCAGGTGCGCAGATCGCATCAAGCTGGCCGAAGATTTCGATTTGCAAGTCGCGCATCGCGGGCACCGCCTCGATGACGTGATCGGCTGCCGCCGCATCCGCGATCTGCACGCTCGGCGTGATGCGCGCCAACATGGCATCGGCATCTCCTTGTGATGTGAGACCACGCGCCACGAAAGCATCGATGTTGCGGCGGATCGCTGCCATGGCCTTCTCGAGGCTGGCACGATTGCGGCCGATCATCACAACCGACTTTCTGGCCCGGGCGAAGACCTGGGCAATGCCCTGCCCCATCAAGCCATTGCCGATGATGGCCACCGCGGTCACGTCAGCCACTGGTTTGCGCATTTGGTATCTCCCGTTTTGTGGCCGTCACGCAGACAGCGTTTTCCCAAACCAGTGGTGAGCGTATGGGTTATCGCTATAGCGCGCAATCTCGGCGTAGCCGGCCTTGCGATAAAGCGCGTGCGCCTCGGACAGCACGCGGTTGGTGTCGAGGCGTACAGCGCGCAAGCCTGCGGCGCGCGCCACATCTTCAAGTCCCATGAGCAGACGGCGGGCGATCCCCAAGCCCCGAGCGTCAGGTGCCACCCACATGCGCTTGATCTCTCCCACTGTCAGACCGCTCCACACAAGCGATCCGCAGCCAACCGCCGCGCCTTGCCGCCATGCAACGATGCAATGAACATGCGAAGGTGCACCGGCATAGGCCTTGACATGTGGGTCGAAGCCACCTTGGAAGCGCTCTACCAGTTCGCGATAGTATTGTTCCAGGCACCAGCGGGCGGCATCACTGTCCGGGTCCACCGGAAGCAACTCCACCGCCACCGCTTCGACCCGGCGGCTTTGATCGTCCGTATGTTCCGGTGCCATTGGCGAAGCCTAAACAGATCAAGGCCGCGTTTCAAGAATGGAGGCAATGCCACAGTGCAGCTTGTTTGCGGGCTACACCCCAGCTACAGCCAGTCACCATGACCCAGAACATTACAGGCACCGCGCGGCACATCGATTCCGATTTCCGGCTGGGCATCGCGCTGGTTGCGGGCGCTGCCCTGATCTGGAGTTTCGGTGGCGCCATCGCGCGCTTCTTGACTGTCAGTGATCCGTGGACGGTGGTTTTTTGGCGCGCCAGTTTTGCGGCAGGATTCCTGCTGCTGTTCATGGTGTGGCGCGATGGCCCGCGCGGCACGCTGGCGCTGTTCCGCAACATGGGGCTGGCGGGCCTCGGCGTTGCCTGCTGCTTTGGCATTGCCTCGTCGGCCTTCGTGGTGGCGCTACAATACACGAGCGTGGCCAACATACTGCTGACCCAGGCGGCAGCCCCCCTGTTTGCCGCCAGCCTTGCCTTTGTGGTGTTTCGCGAGAAGGTGAATCTGGCGACATGGATCGCCATCGCCGTCGTCATCTGCGGCATCGCCATCATGGTGTCGTCGTCGTTTTCGGGCACGGTCTCGCCGCTGGGCGATGGCCTGGCGCTGCTCATCACCGTGATGTTCTCGATTGCCATCGTCATCACCCGGCATTCGCCCAATGTGCGGATGACGCCCGCAGTTTGTCTCGGCACCGCCATGGCGGCACTCGCCGCATCGCAGCTGGCCTCAACATTTGCAGTAAGCAACGCTGATCTCGGCTGGCTCTTCCTGTTCGGCGCCATGAACCTTGGCCTCGGGCTGGCAGTCTTCGTTACTGGCGTCAGGCTGGTGCCCGCCGCTCTTGCGGCCTTGGTCAGCACGCTGGAACCGGTGCTCGGCCCGATCTGGGTGTGGTTGATCCATGCCGAGGTGCCGGGCGGCCGCACCATCATCGGTGGTGCCATCGTCTTTGTGGCGCTGTTGATCCACATCTTCAATGATTGGCGCCAGCAACGACATCTGCAAATCAAGAGTTCCATGAATTAGGGGAGACGGTCCATGGACTTCATTCACTTCCTGTCCAGCCACATGCTCGATCCGGCGGTGGGCGGCAAGCGACTGTACAGGGGCGTCGTCGCGCAGGCGCTGCATGCCGAGAGGTTGGGCTATCGCGGCGTGGCCATTCCCGAACATCATCTCCTCAACATCCTGCTGATCCCGTCGCCGTTGCAGATGGCGGTGAAGATCGCCGCGCATACCAGCCACCTCAAGCTGATCACTTCGGTGTGCCAGCTGCCACTGCGGGACATGCGGGTGTTCGCGGGCGAGGTCATCCAGGCTCAGGCATTGTGCGACGGCCGGTTGATGCTGGGCGTCGGCAAGGGTGCCTTCGGATTCGAGACCGGACGCATCGGCGTTGACATTGCCGATACCAAGCCACTGTTCGAGGAAGACCTGAAATTGCTCGAAGCCCTGCTGACCCGGGAAGAGGTGTCGTGGAACTCAACCCGCTATCGCTTTGAACCGCTCACCATCATGCCGCGGCCGGAGGACCCGATCCCGCTGATGGCGGCGGTGATGAACCCCGTCGGCATCGAGGCGGCCGCCAAGGCCGGCTATCATGTGCAGACGACGCCACTCGGCGGCAATCACCAACAACTCCTCGATCAAGTGAATGCTTTCAGGCGCGGCAAGGCGGCAGCTAGCCGCCCGCTCGATACCCGCCTCAGCCTGCAACGCGGGCTTTATCTCGTCAGCAGCGAAACGGAGCGCCAGCACATCGCCGAGCGCGCCCATACGTACTACAAAAGTTTCGACAATGTCTTCGGTGGACCTGGCATCGTCGACAAGGGCATCATCCGACCCCTGCCCCGGGCGCAAACGGTGGAAGAGCTTGCCGCCAACATCCTGCTGTGCGGAACGGCTGAGATGATCGACCGGCTCTCGGTCTATGCCGAGCTTGGCATCGACGAAGTTCTCACCACTTCGAACTTCGGCCAGGACGACCAGTTGACACTCGACATGATGAGCCGCTTTTCTGCAGAGGTAATGCCGCATTTCCAAAACCTGAGCATCGCCGCATGACGCCTGCCCCGGTGAACCCCCACCCCAACCCCTCCCCACAAGG
>JANLTS010000390.1:0-16763 GCA_031363045.1 Hyphomicrobiales bacterium | reverse complement strand
CCAACAATTATCCCGGCGTGAAAGTGAGGCTGCAGCAATCGCTGGTGCTGAGCGGCGAGGCGCAACGCATCGTCATGGCGGGTGGCGGTTCGAAATGGCAGGATCTGGCGCTTTATCTCATTGACCGGCATGTCGGCTTGAAGGAGGCAGTCGAGGTTGCCAAGGTCTACATATTTCAATGTCACGACCTGGGTCAGAAGCCCTTCGCTTCATTGATGTCGTTCCGCCAAACCGATGATGCGCTGATCAACAAGTGCCAGGCCTGGGTGGCGGAGAATTATGCGACGCCATCCCCGGTGGCGGCGATGATTGGGGTTTCGCAATTGCCGGAGCGCAGCTTCATGCGGCGCTTCCGCGAGGCCACCGGTATGACGCCGCTCGATTATGTGCAGGCGCTGCGGCTTGAGGAGGCCAAGCAGATGCTGGAGACAGGAGACCAGGCGGTCGAGGCCATCGCCAACGAGGTGGGCTACGAGGACGCGAGCTTCTTCGGCCGCCTGTTCCGCCGCAAGGTGGGCCTGACGCCGGCGCAATACCGCTTGCGCTTCGGCTCGCTGAGGCGGGCCTTGAGGTAGGGGAAGGTACTATCCGACATGCAGATCGAACTTGCTGGTGCCATCAGTCTGACGGAGGACGACTGCATTTTCTAGAGAGTTCTCAAGTGTAAATGGTTCTTCAAGCCCCTCCCCCTCGTGGGGAAATAGATCAATATTGGGTGGGTGTATTTACAGAACCGGACGTTTTCCCTTCGCCGTGTACCAGCCGCCGAGTTCCTGCTCGTAGGCGAAGGCCGCCTTGAAGACTTTGGCGTCGTCCCAGGTGCGGCCGACGAGTTGTACGCCGGTTGGAACGCCGCTCGCCGCATGGCCGGACGGCACCGACATCACCGGGCAATTGTGCAGCATGTTGAACTGATGGGTCATCACCCAGCCGAACTCCGCATCGGCTTTTTTGCCATTGACGGTGAAATTCTCGTCCCACGGATCGTGATCGGCTTTCACTGCGGGCAGGTTGTTGGTGGGGCAGATGAAGAGATCGTGGCTGTCGAGAACCGGCCCCAGTGTCTGGTACATCTGGTGGGTGCGGGCCCAGGGCTTGTGGACGTCGTCGAGGTTCGAATGGCGCTTGGCGGCTTCGGCGAATTTGAGGGCGTAATCGGTCATCAGGTCGGCATTGTCCTTCTGCTGCCAGATTGTCTGGCGGCCGAAGTTCATCATGTTGTACCAATGGATGGCATCGTCATCGACAGCCTTGGTCCAGCCGAGATCGACCTCCTCGACCTTGGCGCCGAGACGCTGGAAGACCTCGAGTGTCTGCATCAGGTTCTGGCGGACGTCGCTGTCGACTTCGACGTAGCCAAAATCGGCCGACCAGGCGATCTTCATGCCCTTGATGCTCGATGGTTCCATCGGCAGCTTGGCAATCGAACGTATCGAATCATGATCGAGCGGATGCGGGCCGGCGGTGATCGACTGCATCAGTGCCGCATCGGCCACCGAGCGGGTCATCGGGCCGCAGTGATTGAAGCGGTCGAAATTGGCGGGCGGCCCATCCGGGTTGCGGCCATGCGGCGGCTTGAAGCCGATGACGCCGCAGGCCGAGGCGGGAATGCGGATCGAGCCACCGATATCGGTGCCGGTGGCCAGCGTGGTGATGCCCGCCGCCAACGCGGCGCCCGAGCCACCGGACGAACCGCCCGGTCCCCATTGGGTGTTCCAGGGGTTGCGGGTGATGCCCCAAATGCGCGAGTGGGTGACGCCCGAGAGACAGAATTCCGGCGTCGTGGTGCGCGCGAAAATGATGGCCCCGGCATTTTCGAGCCGCTCGATCATCGGGTCGGAATTTTCGTCAATGGAGTCCTTGAAGATCAGCGAGCCGTGCGTGGTGCGCTTGCCGCCCACGCGCTGGGCATCCTTCACCGCCAGCGGTATGCCTGCCAGTGGCGCGGTCTCGGCACCGCGTTTCATGTAGCGGGCTTCGGCGGCGCGGGCTTTCAACAGCGCCTGTTCGAAATAGCGATCGGCAAAACAGTTGACAGCGGGATTGACGCGCTCCGACCGGGCGATCAAATCCGTCATCAATTCCAGCGGGCTGAGCTTGCGTTTCTTGAACAGGGCCAAAGCCGCGGTGGCGGAGAGGTAACATAAATCTTCATTGCTCATGGGTGGCTGTCCGTCTCGCGTTGCTCATGGACAAGCCGGGGGTTCCGGCGCTAGTCATCGGCCACCAGTTTGAACAGGATCAGGGAGAGAAGTCCATGGCCGGACGGCTTCACGGCAAGAGCGCAATCGTCACGTCGGCGGGACAGGGCATCGGGCGGGCCTCGGCCATCGTCATGGCGAAAGAAGGTGCCAAGGTCTGGGCCACTGACATCAACGCGGAAGCTCTGGCCTCGCTCGCCGCCGAACAGGCGGGCATCGAGATTTTCACGTTGAACGTTTTGAAGCAAGACGAGATCGACGCAGCGGCAGCCCGGGTCGGCACCCCTGACATTCTGTTCAACTGCTCGGGCTTCGTTCACGCCGGCACCATCATGGAAACCGATGACAAGGCCTGGGATTTTTCCTTTGACCTAAACGTCAAGGCGCATTTCCACATGATCAAGGCCTTCATGCCGGGCTGGCTGGCACGCGGCCAGGGCACGATCATCAACATGGCCTCGGCCGCTTCCTCGATCAAAGGCGTTCCCAACCGCTTCGCCTATGGCGCCACCAAGGCGGCGGTCATCGGCATGACCAAGGCGCTGGCCGCCGACTTCACATCGAAGGGCATCCGCGTCAATGCGATCTGCCCGGGCACCGTCGACAGTCCGTCGCTGATGGAGCGGCTGAAAGCCACAGGCGATTTCGAGGCCGCCAAATCGGCCTTCATTTCGCGCCAGCCGATGGGGCGCATGGCGCGGGCCGACGAAATCGGCATGCTGGTGGTTTATCTGGCAAGCGACGAGGCGGCTTTCATCACCGGGCAGACCTTTGTGATCGATGGCGGCTGGTCGCTCTGAACCAGCATCGATCTGGCACCTTGGCAAAGGCCCATGTCCCGGCATAGGATAGCTTCCTAACCGCCATCAAGAGCGTGTCAGGAGGGGATGTATTTTGCCAGCAGGCCAAACCGCCATCGAGGCGAAGGGCGTAACGAAGGCGTTTCAAAGTTCCGGTTCGGACCCGGTCAAAGCACTCGACAATGTGTCGGTGTCGATCCGCGAGAACGAGTTTTTCACGCTGTTGGGACCTTCGGGCTGCGGCAAGACCACGCTGCTGCGGCTGATCGCTGGGTTCGATTTCCCCACCGAGGGCGAGATTCTGCTCTATGGCGAGGACATCGCGCCCTTGCCGCCCTACAAACGGCCAGTGAACACGGTGTTCCAGAACTATGCGCTGTTTCCGCACATGACCGTGGGCCAGAACATCGCCTTCGGTCTCGAGATGCTGGGCCAACCCAAGGACAAGGTTGAAGCCCGTGTCGGGCAAATGCTCAAGCTGGTGCGCATGGAAGAATTGCGCGACCGCAAGACCAGCCAGATTTCCGGTGGCCAGCAACAGCGCGTGGCGCTTGCCCGCGCATTGGCGCCAGCGCCAAAAGTGCTGCTTCTCGATGAGCCGCTGTCGGCGCTCGACTACAAGCTGCGCAAGGACATGCAGATTGAGTTGAAGCGGTTGCAGCTTGAAACCGGAATCACCTTCGTCTTCGTGACGCATGACCAGGAAGAAGCGCTGACCATGTCGGACCGCATTGCCGTCATGTCGAAAGGCAAGATCCTGCAGGTCGGCAGCCCGCGCGATATTTATGACCGGCCGTCTGAGCGCTTCGTTGCGAATTTCATCGGCGATACGAATTTCCTCGAGGGACAGGTTGCCTCGATCTCCGGACGCGAGGCCAAGGTGAAACTCGGCAGTGGTGCGGTCATCAACGCCGGATTGCCCGAAGGCTTCACGAAGAAGGAGCGGGTGACAGTGGTGGTGCGCCCGGAACATGCCGACCTGATCCAAAAGGGCGGCAAAGCTGATCTCTGGGGCAAGCTTGAAAACATCGTCTATTTTGGCACCGACACGCATTATCACCTGAAGCTCGACGGCGGTGCCGAGTTCATCATCCGCGAACAGAACAGCCGCGGTGGCGGCGTTGGGCATGCAGTCGGAGATGCGGTTGGCGTGGCGCTTGAGGATCATGCCGCCCAGGTGTTGAGAGACTGATCATGGCCAGCGCACAAGAATCCGCCGCTCTCGCCAAGACAAAGGAAACTCGTGACAGCTGGCTGCTCTCGGCGCCAGCCCTGGTGATCATCTTCTTTGCGGCTCTGGGTCCGCTGATCGTCATGTTCGCCTATTCGCTGATGGTCAAAGGTGACTATGGCGATGTGAAGTTCGGCGAGTTCTCGGGCGATGGCTGGTTCGGCGTGTTCTTCAACCGCGATATTTTCGACGACACGGTGACACTGGCCGACGCGCATCTGACGATCTTCTGGCGCTCGGTGAAGCTGTCGTTGTTCACGACTGTCATTGCCCTGATCTTCGGGTTTCCCACGGCCTATTTCATCGCCACCCGCCCTGAGCGTTCGCGCGACATCTGGCTGTTCCTGGTGACCATTCCGTTCTGGACAAACCTGCTGATCCGCACCTTCGCGATGATGGAGGTGATCCGCAACGAAGGCATCATCAACCTGTTGCTGATCTGGATCGGCATCATCGATACGCCCATCCAGATCATGTACACCGACACGGCGATCATGATGGGCATGCTCTATGTCTATCTGCCGCTGATGGTGCTGCCGCTCTATGCCAGCATGGAGAAGATCGATTTCCGACTGGTGGAGGCGGGCTACGATCTCTACGCCACGCGCTTCCAGGTGCTGTGGCGGGTGATCATTCCGCTGGTCAAGCCCGGCATCATCGCCGGTTCGATCCTCGTCTTCATCCCGTCGCTTGGCGCCTATGTGACTCCGCGGCTGCTGGGCGGAGGCAAGAACATGATGCTCGGCAACTTGATCGAGCTGCAGTTTGGGCAGGGGCGCAACTGGCCGCTGGGTGCGGCATTGTCGATTACGCTCATGGCGATCGTCATGGTGGCCATGCTGGTCTATGTAAAGCAGGCGTCGAAGGGGACATCGTCTCATGGCTAATGCCTCGACATTCTCGGTACGGCGGCAAACGGGTTTCACCACCATCGCCGCCACCTGCTTCGTGCTGCTCTACGCGCCCATCGTCACGCTGATCATTTATTCCTTCAACGCCGGAACATCGATTGCCGTGTGGCGGGGCTTCTCGTTGCGCTGGTACGAGGCGGCGTGGAACAACGAACAAATCCGCGAAGTGGCGCTGCGCTCGCTGCTGATCGCCTCGGTGGCGGCAACCATTGCGACAATAGCCGCGACGATGGCGGCTCTCGCCACCACCAGGCGCACGGGCTTCAAGGGCATGACGGCGGTCTATGCGGCAATCAACGCCCCGCTCATGGTGCCCGAAATTGTCACGGCGGTGGCGCTCCTCATCACCTTTGCCACGATCAAGGTTGCGACCGGCTATACAGGGCTGGGCTTCCTGTTCGCGGCGCATTCGGCGTTCTGCATTCCCTTCGCCTATCTGCCGGTGCGGGCACGGCTCGAAAGCATGGACCTGTCGCTCGAACGCGCCGCGGCCGATCTTTATGCCACGCCGTGGAACACTTTCCGGCGCGTGACGTTTCCACTGTTGTGGCCCGGCATCATCGCCGGCTACATGCTGGCTTTCGTCATCTCGCTTGATGATGTGGTGATCACCGAATTCGTGAAGTCGGCGGGACAGGATACGCTGCCGACCTATATGCTGGGGCAATTGCGGCGCCAGATCACGCCTGAAGTCAATGCGATCTCGACGGCCTTCTTCCTGCTGTCCGTCGGTATCGTAACGCTGTTCTTTTTCCTCAACAGGAGAAAGCGCTAGGATGATGTCAAACCAAGGGAGAGTAAGCATGAACTGGAAACTGACTGGCGCTGCGGTTGGCGCTTTGATGGTGGCGATGGCGGGGCCTGCGGTCGCGGCTGGCGAGCTCAACATCTTCAACTGGGGTGACTACACCAGCCCGGAACTGATCAAGAAGTTCGAAGCCAAATATGATGTCAAAGTGACGGTCACTGATTATGACTCGAACGACACGGCGCTCGCCAAAGTGCGCGCCGGCGGGCACGGCTTCGACATTGTCGTACCATCGGCCAGTGTGTTGCCGATATGGATCAACGAAGGCCTGCTGCTCGAAACGCGTCCCGATCAGATGGAGAATTTCAAGAACATGGACCCTCGCTGGGTCGATGTCGCCTTCGATCCCGGCCGCCGCTATTCAGTTCCCTGGCAATGGGGCACCAACGGAATTCTGGTCAACACCAAACTCTACAAGGGCGATCCGAATACCTCGGCCATATTTCTCGATACGCCGGACGAGTTGAAAGGCAAGGTCAATGTCGTGCCGGAGATGGTCGAGATCATGCACTTGACCATCAAGTATGTCGGCGGCGAGACTTGCACCGGCGACAAGGAGGTCCTCAAGAAGGTGCGGGACAAACTGGTGGCCGCCAAAGCCAACTGGATTTCCATGGACTATGCAAATCCTGAAAGATATTCGAAAGAAGATGTGGCCGCCGGTGTTAACTGGAATGGTTGGTCGTTGCGGGCGCGGCTGCAGAATCCAGCGCTCGTCTATGGTTTCCCCAAGGAGGGTTACCCTATCTTCATGGACAATGTCTCGGTCCTGAAGGATGCAAAAAATCCCGAAAACGCCAAACTGTTTCAGAATTTCATCATGGATCCGGAAAACGCCGCGATGATATCGGCCTTTGCGCGTTATGCCAACGGCATCAAAGGTACCGAAAAATATATGCCCGCAGACATGGCCGACGCTCCGGAAGTCAACATACCCGATGACATTCTTGCAAGGGGCGAGTTGCTTCTTCCCTGCCCACCAGAGGTGCAGGAAATCTATACGAAAATTTGGACCGAGATTCAAAAGTAACGTGAGTTTCAAAGGCCTCGGCTTGGATGTGCCGGGGCCGCTTAATGCCGGAGCCACAAAGGGCCAATCATCAAGGAGGAAACAATGAGAAAACAACTAGTCGGTTTCACCGCTGCGGGCGCGCTGCTGCTCTCGGCCACAACGGCGTTCGCCGCAGGTGAACTCAACATCTACAACTGGGGCAACTATACCAGCCCCGAGATGATCAAGAAGTTCGAGGAGAAGTTCGACGTCAAGGTGACGATCACCGATTATGATTCGAACGACACCGCACTCGCCAAAGTCAGGGCGGGCGGCCACGGCTATGACATCGCCGTACCTTCGGGCAACTACTTGCCGATCTATATCAGCGAGGGCCTCATCATCGAGGCCCGTCCCGTCCAGATGGAAAATTTCAAGAACATGGATCCGCGCTGGATCGATGTTCCTTACGATCCGGGCCGCCACTATTCGATTCCGTGGCAATGGGGCACGGTCGGTGTGGTTGTGAACACCAAGGCCTACAAGGGCGACATCAATACCTGGGGCATCGTTTTCGATCCGCCCGCCGAGCTTCAGGGCAAGGTCAACATCGTTCCGGAAATGAACGACATGATCTACGCGGCGATCAAATATGTCGGCGGAGATCAGTGCACCGGCGACCGCGAGGTGGTTAAGAAGGCCCGCGACGTGTTGGTGAAGGCGAAGCCGCAGTGGATGTCGATGGAATATTCGACCATCGAGCCGATGGTCAAAGGTGACTTCCTGGCGACCAGCGACTGGAACGGATCGGCCTTCCGGCAGCGGCTGCAGAATCCGGATATCAAGTATGGCTACCCCAAGGAAGGCACCGTGGTGTGGCAAGATACCGTGGTCATCCTCAAAGACGCGAAGAACGTCGAGAACGCAAAGCTGTTCTTCAACTTCATGATGGATCCGGAAAGCGCCGGCATGCTGTCGACCTTCGCGCGCTATTCCAATGGCATCATGGGCTCCGAGAAGTTCATGCCGGCCGACATGATCGGCGCGCCGGAACTTACCCTGCCGGATTTCCTCAAGGACAAGACCGATTTTTCACAAGCTTGCCCGCCTGAGGTTCAGGAACTCTACACCGCGGTGTGGACCGACTTGATGAAGTAAGAATTGTTCCAGGCCCGGCGGGCGACTGCCGGGCCTTTCGCTTTTTTTAGCCAGGATTTCATGCATTCCTTCAAGAATTCCGAACCGCGCGTGCCTGTGATGCAAGGTTCGCCGCCCATGTTGATTCCGCCGAGAATGGAGTGGGACCGTCCGCCCTGGAACCGCTGGGCCTTCCAGAATGTGCGGCAGATTCTTCCGACCACTGAAGTGTGGCGGGGCTGGGGCAATATCCGCATCCTGCCGCGCGACGACCGCGAGCTTGACGGCATTGCGGTGGCAGGGGGCGATGGTGCCGCCACGACACTCGCTGGGCTCATGGATGAGACGTACACGGATGGTTTTCTCGTTATCCGCAACGGCGCTATCGTCTTCGAGCGCTATTACAACGGCATGGACGGGCGCAGCTTGCACCTGTCGCAGTCGGTTGCGAAATCGGTGACGGCGGCGGCGGCGGGCGTGCTCATCGGGCGCGGTGTGCTCGACACGGCGGCGCTGATTACCGACTACCTGCCGGAGTTGAATGACACGGCCTATCGCGGCGCCAGCCTGCAACAGGTGCTCGACATGACCACCGGTGTCTCGTTCGTCGAGAATTACAACGATCCCTATTCCGATGTCGGTAGGTCGGATGTGGCGTCGGGCTGGAAGCCCATTCCGCCCGGCAGCGATCCCAACTTCCGCTGGCCGCGCCATATGTTCGAACTGGTCATGAGTCTTGAAAAACTTGAGCGCCGCCATGGCGATCTGTTCTCCTACCGCTCGATCGAAACCGATGTTCTGGCCTTTTGCATGGAGCGCGCCACGGGCAAACGCCTGCCGCAAATCGTATCCGATGAAATCTGGCAGCCGATGGGGGCGGAGGAACATGCCTCGTTCACCGTCGATGCGGCGGGTTATGCCCTGGCCGATGGCGGGCTCAATGCTTGCCTGCGCGACTATGGCAGGCTGGGCTTGCTGTATCTCGAGCATGGTGCCGGCATCCTGCCGCCAGACTGGGTCGAGGCGACGCGCAATGGAAATCACGCGATCTTCGGCGAACCCTATACTTATTCGTTCCCCGAGGGGGCTTACAAAAACCAGTGGTGGATCGAGGATCCGCGGTCGCGCGCCATCATGGCGCGGGGCGTGTTCGGCCAGCTCATCTATGTGAACTGGGACTACAACATGGTGGCGGTGAAGCTTTCGAGCTGGCCCGGCTTTCTCAGCGTGCCCTATAACATTGCAACGCTGAAGGCGCTGCATACGATCGGAGGAACATTGTCATGAGCGATCTCGATCTCTGCTATCTGCCAGCGGCAGAAGCATTGCGCCGCTTCAAGGCCAAGACATTGTCGCCGGTCGAACTGATGACGGCGACCATTGCGCGGGCAGAGGCCACAAAGAAAAAAATCAATTGCCTGACCTACACGCATTTCGACGAGGCGATGGGCCTGGCGAAGAAGGCCGAGGCCAAATACGCCAGAGGTGCGCGGACGGGCGCTCTCGAAGGCCTGCCGATCGGCATCAAGGACGAGAGTTATATCAAGGGCAAGCCGACATCCGGCGGCTCGCTGATCTACAAGGACTATGTTGGCGATCATACCTCGCCGATGAACGAGCGGATCATCAAGGCCGGTGGCATCGTGCACGCGCGCACCGCGACGCCGGAATTTTCGTGCGCCGGCTATACGTGGTCGAAGCTGTGGGGGGTGACGCGCAATCCATGGAACCCGAAGTTCACGCCGGGTGGTTCCTCGGGCGGCACGGCGGCGTCACTGGCGAGCGGGACATCGGCGATTGCCACGGGTTCGGATATCGGTGGTTCGATCCGCATTCCGGCCTCGACCTGCGGGCTGGTCGGCTACAAGCCGCCCTATGGCCGCAACCCCGATGACCCGCCGTTCAATCTCGACTTTTATTGTCACACCGGGCCGCTAGCGCGCACGGTTGAAGATGCGATCATCCTGCAGAACGTCATGTCGGGACCGAGCCCGCTCGACATTTCAACTTTGCGCCCCAAGCTGACCCTGCCCACCACCTACAAGCCGATCAAGGGCTGGAAGATCGCGTTCTCGATGGACTTGGGCTTCTTCGAGGTGGACCGCGAGGTGCAGAAGAATACGTTGGCAGCGCTTGACGTGTTCCGCTCGCTGGGTGCCGAAATTCACGAGGTCGATCTCGGCTGGACGAACGAGATGCTGGAAGCCGGCATGACCTATCTGAGACATCTGTTTGGTGCGTCGCTGTCGCGGCTGTTGAAAAAGCACGGCAAGGAGATGACGACTTACGCACGGGCCTTTGCCAAGGAAGGCCAGTCGTCCAAGGCGGTGGATTTCGTCAAGACGCTGGATGTTGCCAACAAAATGTATGCAACACTTGGGCCGGTGCTGGAGAAGTACAATGTGCTGGTGTGCCCAACGACGGCACTTCCCGCCGTGCCCGCCGATTTCGATCATTCCTCAGGCTCGGTGAAGATCAATGGCAAGGTGATTTCGAATCCCATGCTGGGTTGGGTGATGACCGTGCCGTTCAATACCATGAGCCGCTGCCCAGTAATTTCCATGCCGTCGGGCCGCGCCAAGAATGGCGTGCCGACCGGCATCCAGATCGTCGGCAAGACCTATTGCGACGGCGATGTGTTCCAGGCGGCCATGGCCTATGAAACAGCACAGGGGCAATGGTTCCGCAATGCCGCGTCGCGGCCGAAGCTATGACACTCGACGAGGTCATTGCGCGGCATCAGTTGCGCCGGGGTGGCGCTGAGCCGCACACAGCCAAGAGTGTGGTACTGCTGATTCACGGACGCGGCGCCACGGCAGAGAGCATGCTGCCGCTGGGCGGCGCAATCGGTGTTGCGGGTGTAAGTTACCTGGCACCGCAGGCTGACGGCAATTCGTGGTATCCGCAGAGTTTCATGGCGCCGACTGAATTGAACGAACCCTATCAGTCGCGCTCGCTGTCGCGTATCGCGGCGATCATTGCCGATCTGATCGCATCAGGACTGGCGGTGGAGAAGCTTGGCCTCATCGGTTTCAGCCAAGGCGCATGCCTTGCCGCCGAGACCGTGTTGCGCAATCCGCGACCCTATGGCTTCGTTGGAGTCTTGAGTGGCGGCGCCATCGGCCCACCGGGGACACCACGCGATTATGCCGGTTCGTTGGAAGGTGTGAGGACCTTCCTTGGTTGTTCTGATCACGACGCGCATATTCCACTGGCGCGGGTGAAAGAAACCACGGCTGTCTTCACGCGCCTGGGTGCCAGCGTCACCGAACGCATCTACCCTGGTTCAGCCCATGATGTGAACGATGATGAGCTTGATCATGTGCGGGCCGGGCTCTTGGCAATGATGTCGGTATAGTCCAAGTCATCATCCGCCGCGTAAAAGGGTCGTGCATTCCAGCCGGAGGTTCTCCCCATGAAGCGACGCACCATCATTGTTGCCGGAGTTTCTGCTGCCGCAGCTACGGCGTTTTTGGCGTGGCGTTATCTTGAGCGGCCACTGCCAGTTGGGCCATCAGCTGATGCAGTGCGGCTGGACATCGTGGTTTCGGGGCTGGATCATCCGTGGAGTTTCGCGTTTCTGCCGGATGGCAATATTCTGGTGACCGAGCGGGCCGGACGCTTGCGCCTGGTGGTGGATGGCGTCGTGTCACTGCCAATCGATGGGGTGCCGGAGGTTTCCGCTGTTGGCCAGGGCGGGTTGCTGGATGTGGCGTTACATCCCAAGTTCGACAGCAACCGGCTGGTGTTCCTGTCTTTCGCGGAACCGCGCGAGGGTGGCAACGGAACTTCGGTGATGCGGGCTACACTTTCGGCAGATGCACGGCGGATTGAGGATGTGAAAATCATCTTCCGCCAACAGCCAGCCTTTGGCGGCGGCCATCATTTTGGTTCGCGCCTGGTGTTTGACCGCAGCGGTGCCCTGTTCGTCACCTTGGGCGACCGCAACGGCCTGAGGCATCTTGTGCAGGACACAGCCACGCATATCGGCAAGATCATCCGCATCACCGAGGATGGCGCTGTGCCGCCGGACAATCCCAAAATTGAGGGCTGGCTTCCCGAAATCTGGTCGGTGGGCCATCGCAATGTGCAAGGCGCAGCGCTTCACCCCGAGACGGGTGCACTGTGGACGGCGGAACACGGCTCGCGCGGTGGCGATGAAATCAACCACCCGGAGTCGGGCCGCAACTATGGCTGGCCGGTGATTTCATATGGCCGCGAGTATTCGATGCTGCCGATCGGCGAAGGCCAGGTCAAGGACGGCATGGAACAGCCGGTGCACTATTGGGATCCTTCGATCGCACCGTCTGGCATGGCGTTTTATACCGGTGACAAGATACCGGGCTGGACGGGTAATTTATTTGTCGGCGCCCTGGTGCAACGCCACGTGGCGCGGTTGACATTGGCGGATGGCAAGGTGGTGGCCGAGGAGCGCTTGTTCGATGGATACGCACGCTTCCGCGATGTGCGGCAAGGCCCCGATGGTTATCTCTACCTGTTGACCGATGAGGCCGCGCCCAACGGGCAATTGCTGCGCATGGTGCCAAAAGCTTGACGCTTCACAAGTTGATCCCTGGGCGTTTCAACCTTTTCTGCTTGGCGCAGCCGCCGAGCGCAATTATCCGGTTCGGCGCAGGACGTGAATGGCGATGAGATCGGCCAGGTTCTCGCCCTACTCACATCACTGCTGGCGGGCTGAAATCCCGCCTGCGGGAGGGCCGCAGGCGGGGCCGGGTGTTCGGGGCAGAACACCGCGGGTGAAGTATCAGAGAATTGCGTCGCAGGGAAAGAGAACGCAGATCGCCGGATCGTCAAGCGTTGCGATTTCCTCCGCCGGAACCTCTTCCGCCGGAACGTCATCCAGTGCCTTGGGTTCGTCGCCCATATCGTAGATGCGAATCAGATCGTCGGTGACAAGAATTTCCCAGTCGATGTCGACTGTGCCGCAACCCCAGTCGACTTCCCAAGTGAATTCATCATCAACGAGCCAGTCTTCCTCGGCAGTCTCATCGCCAAGCAACTCCTCATCGCTGGTGTCGCCACCGTCGATGAACCCGTCATCTTCACTGGTGCTGCCGTCGTCAATGAACTCGCCATCTTCGCCGCCATCCCAGACATCATCTTCTTCCCCGGCAGAGCCATCATCACCGACGTCGGGAAGATCATCGGCGATGTCGTCGAATTCATCCAGATTAATCGGGATTTCATCGGTGACCGGTTCTTCCTCTATCAGGACACTCAGTTCATCCATGGCCTATACTCCTGACCTTTGTTGCCGTTTGTCATTTAAGACTCCGTGAGATGTTCGCACTGGCGCGAACGGCGGGACTTTGCCATGTTGGCGATCACGCCAAGCTTGCGGCCGGGGTAAGCACTTTGTTATCCTCGAAGAGGTAGAAAGTGCCATGAGCAAACGAGAGGCAAGGTTCTGGATTTGTTCAACCGCGCTGGCTGTTGCGCTGTGCGGTGTCGCAAGTGGTGGCCAAGGCACCGCTTTCGCCGGAGGGGCGTCAGCGCCCCAAGATAGCGGTGTGCCGTCCGGAGTGTCCGACCTTTCGACCGAAGACTTCGGCGGCACGCCAGCCAACATCAATTCCGTGACTTCGGGCTCCAAGGGTTCATCGCGAAAAAGTGCTGCGCAAACCGATCAGACAAAGGCCCGCGAGGCGGTCGAGAAGGGAGAAGTGCGTCCCCTCGGCTGGCTTCTGAGGAGGCTCGGAAGGACAGTGCCTGGCGACGTCGTGAAGGTGCGGTTGAAACGCCAGGGGCAGAACCAATGGACTTATGACGTCACTGTGCTCAATGCGTCGGGCCGTTATGTGTTGGTGTCGCTCAATGCCGCCACCGGTGCGATCATCAAATCGAGGCCGCGGTGATGCGCATCCTGGTCATCGAAGACGAGGCGGAAGTTCTGGCACAAATCGGCGATGAACTGACGCGCGCCGGCTATATCGTCGACATGGCGGCGGATGGCGAGGATGGCTGGTTCAAGGGCGAGACAGAGAATTACGCGGCAATCATTCTCGATCTCGGTCTGCCCAGACTCGACGGCTTGTCCATTGTCAGACGATGGCGGGTGGCTGGTGTGGTGACCCCGGTGCTGATGGTGACGGCGCGCGCCGTCTGGATGGAGCGGGTGGAAGGTATTGATGCCGGTGCTGACGATTATCTGCCGAAGCCATTTTATGGTGAGGAACTGTTGGCCAGGCTGGCGGCAGTGCTCCGGCGCTCGGCTGGTTTCGCGGCGCCGGTTCTTCGAGCCGGCAAGGTCAGCATCGATACACGGCGGATGACCGTATCGCTTGAAAACCGCAGCATTTCCCTGACGCCGCTGGAGTTCCGGCTGCTCCGCTATCTGATGCACAACAGCGGCCGGGTGGTGGCGCCAGCGGAGCTGTTCGAGCACCTTTATGCCAGTGAGCAGGATGCGGGCTCAAATGCCCTTGAGGTTCTGGTGAACCGGACGCGCAAGAAACTTGGCAATGCAGTGATCGGCACGCGGCGGGGCTTTGGTTACATTCTCGAAGCATGAAATGGATGAATTCGGTTCGCGGACGGCTGGCGCTGGTCTCAGGGGTCGTCATTACTCTGGTGCTGACGATTGCCGGCGTCTCGCTGGTGGTGCTGTTCGAGTCCTATATCGAGCGGCGTATCGAACAGGAATTGCATAGCCGGGTGATCGATCTGTCAGGGGCCTTCGACCTGAATGATCAGGGACAACCGATCCTGACGCGGGCACCATCCGATCCGCGCTATCGCAAGCCTTATAGCGGTGCTTACTGGTATGTGCGCGAGGGGTCCAAGGTGCTGTGGCGGTCGCAATCCCTGTGGGATGCCGATGTCACGGCGCCGCCCGATGTTACAGATGCCGTCGTCAATGCGGTGGGACCAGAACAGCGCGGCGTGTATTTGCTCGAAAGACAAGTGGCCTTTGGCGAGAAGGCGCTTGAGCGCAGATTTGTGCTGGGTGTTGCGCTCGATCATGCCGAGGTGCGGGACCTTTCCGCCTCATTCGGAGCCGAGATCGCGACGATGCTGGCGGTGATCGGCATGTTGCTGTTTGGCGGCGCCTGGTTACAAGCGAGATATGGCTTGCAGCCGCTGCTCGCCATCCGCCAGCAATTGGCGCCCTTGCGGCGCGGCGAACGCGAGCGGCTGGATGGGCCATTTCCAGAAGAAATCGAGGACCTGACGCATGATCTCAATACGTTGTTCGCGCAACAGAAGCAGATGATTGTCCGGGCGCGCGAACGGGCGGGTTCGCTGGCCCATGGATTGAAGACACCGATGACCATTCTTTATGGCGAAGCGCGCAAACTCGATCTGGCGGGTGACAGACCCGCAGCGCTCGCTATCAAGAGTCAGCTCGATCAAATCCGGGCCCAAGTTGACCGCGAGTTGGCGCGGGCCCGCGCCCATGGCTCGACCAGCGGTATAGGCCTGCATGCCGATGTCGCGGCGACGGCACAAAGACTGGTGGGCCTGATGCGGCGCATGCCACGCGGCGAAGATATCGACTGGCGCCTGCCGAAGCCCGGCATTCAGGTGGCCATGGACGCCGACGACTTCGGCGAGGTGCTGGGAAACCTTCTCGACAATGCCCGCAAATGGGCAAGGAGCAGTGTCGAGGTCGAGGCCACCGATCTTGGCAACGGGCTGGTCAGCGTGGCGATCTCCGACGATGGCCCCGGCATACCGGACAGTTTTCGTGACGAGGCGCTTGAGCGCGGAGCTGCCATTGCCGGCAAAGACAGTGGACCGCGAGCTGACAGCAGCGGACTGGGATTGGCGATCGTTGCCGAATTGATCGGCGCTTATGGTGCGGAGCTGACGCTTGGTACCAGCACCGGTGGCGGTGCTAGAGTGACACTGACGCTTAAGGGATCGGTCGTGCCATAGCTTGCGCTGATCCAGCGAAAAATTCCCTCATCTCGCCGTTGCTTTGCGACGGGTCCCTTCTTCTGCCGCCGGGCGGGAGAAGACGTCAGGTGATGCCCGGCAGTTTCAGGCCTTGTTCCTTGGCGCAGTTTAATGCGATCTCATAGCCAGCGTCGGCGTGGCGCATGACGCCGGTGGCGGGGTCGTTCCAGAGGACGCGCTCGAGGCGGCGTTTGGCGTCATCGGTGCCATCCGCGACGATGACCATGCCGGCGTGCTGACTATAACCAATGCCGACGCCACCGCCGTGATGCAATGACACCCAGGTGGCGCCTGACGCGGTGTTGAGGAGCGCGTTCAAGAGCGGCCAATCGGACACGGCATCGGAACCATCGAGCATCGCTTCGGTTTCGCGGTTGGGCGAGGCGACGGAGCCAGAGTCGAGGTGATCTCGGCCGATGACGATGGGGGCATCGACCTCGCCGTTCCGCACCATCTCGTTGAAGGCCATGCCAAGGCGATGGCGTTGGCCTAAGCCCACCCAACAGATGCGGGCGGGCAGGCCCTGGAAGGCAATTCGCTCCCTCGCCATGTCGAGCCAGTTGTGGAGATGCGGGTCGTCGGGAATTAGTTCCTTGACGCGCTGGTCGGTCTTGTAGATGTCTTCAGGGTTGCCGGAGAGTGCGGCCCAGCGGAAGGGGCCGATGCCGCGACAGAATAGCGGGCGAATATAGGCGGGAACGAAACCGGGGAATTCAAAGGCGGTCTTCAAGCCCATCTCCAGCGCCATCTGGCGGATGTTGTTG
>JANLTS010000372.1:0-16451 GCA_031363045.1 Hyphomicrobiales bacterium | reverse complement strand
CGTTCCACACCGGGCGCGGCTCCATCGTCATGCGCGCCAAGGTCAAGACCGAGGAGGTTCGCAAGGACCGCGAGGCGCTGATCGTCACCGAGATTCCGTACCAGGTGAACAAGGCCCAGATGATCGAGCGCATGGCCGACCTGGTGCGTGAGAAAAAGCTCGAAGGCATTTCCGACATCCGCGACGAGTCCGACCGTGACGGCATGCGCGTGGTGATCGAGATCAAGCGCGATGCCATGGCCGATATCGTGCTGAACCAGCTCTACCGGTTCACGGCACTGCAATCGACCTTCGGTATCAACAACGTCTGCCTGACCGGTGGCAGGCCGGAGTTGATGAACCTGAAGGACCTGCTGAGGGCGTTCATCGCCTTCCGCGAGGAAGTGGTGACAAGGCGCACCAAGTTCCTGCTCACCAAGGCGCGTGATCGCGCTCATATCTTGGTGGGACTCGCCATCGCCGTTGCCAATATCGATGAAGTGATCGCCTTGATCCGCCGCTCGAAGGATTCAGGCGAAGCGCGCGAAGCCTTGATGGCGCGCGACTGGCCGGCCAAGGACATGGCACCGCTGATCGCGCTGATTGCCGATCCCCGCCACAACCTCAATGCCGATGGCAGCTACCGCCTGTCGGACGAGCAGGCCCGCGCCATCCTCGAATTGCGGCTGGCGCGTCTCACGGCCTTGGGCCGCGACGAGATTGCCGAGGAGCTGGAAAAGCTGGCGCTCGAGATCAAGGAGTATCTCGACATCCTGCGCTCGCGGGCTCGCGTCCTCGGCATCATCAAGGACGAGCTGACGGCGATCCGCGACGAGTTCGCGACGCCGCGCCGCACGGTGATTGTCGAGAACGATGGCGAGGTCGAGGACGAAGACCTGATCCAGCGCGAGGACATGGTGGTAACGGTGAGCCATGCCGGCTATGTCAAGCGCGTGCCGCTCTCGACCTATCGCGCCCAGCGCCGCGGCGGCAAGGGCCGGGCGGGGATGCAGACCAAGGACGAGGATTTCGTCACCAAGCTGTTCGTCGCCAACACCCATACGCCGATCCTGTTCTTCTCGAGCGCCGGCATGGTCTATCGCATGAAGGTGTGGCGGCTGCCGGTCGGCAATCCGACGGCGCGCGGCAAGGCGCTGATCAACCTGCTGCCGCTGGCCCAGGACGAGCGCATCACCACCATTCTGCCGATGCCGGAAGACGCCGAACAGGCCAATGGCCAGCACCTGATGTTCGCCACGCGGTCCGGCACGGTGCGGCGCAACGACATGTCGGATTTCGAGAGCATCAATAGAGCTGGCAAGATTGCCATGAAGCTCGATGAGGGGGATCAGATTGCCGGTGTTGAACTGTGCACCGGGCATGACGATGTGCAGCTGACCACGGCGCAAGGCCAGTGCATCCGCTTTGCGGTTGACGATGTGCGGGTGTTCAAGGGCCGCGACTCGACGGGGGTGCGCGGCATAAGGCTCGAAGATGGCGATCACGTCATCTCGATGTCGATCCTCCGCCATGTCGAGGCCAGCCCTGAAGAGCGCGCTGCCTTCCTTAAACTGTCGCGCGCGGTGGCGGGTGAAGAGGCCGAGCAGAACGGATCGGACGAAGAGGCAGTGACCGAAACCACGCTGTCACAGGAACGCTATGCGCAGATGGGGGCGGCCGAGCAGATCATCCTGACGGTCTCGGCCAATGGCTATGGTAAGCGCACGTCGTCGTTCGAGTACCGTATTACGGGGCGCGGCGGCAAAGGCATCGTCGCCATGGCCGTGAACAGCCGCAATGGGCCGCTGGTGGCGAGTTTCCCAGTCGAAGACGAAGACCAGATCATGCTGGTGACCGATGGCGGCCAATTGATCCGCTGCCCGGTGCACGGCATCCGCAAGGCCGGGCGTTCGACGCAAGGGGTGATCGTCATCGATGTGGCGGATGACGAGCACGTGGTCTCGGTCGAGCACATCACCGAAGAGGAAGAGGCTGGCGAGGCTTAGGCGGCCCGGCTGCGGCCCAGCCAGATGCAGAGGCTTGCAGATAACCCGAGGATCACGAAGCCCGCTGCCATCGGTGTTGGCGTGCCGTCGTAAGCCAAGCCAATCACCGTGCCGATGGCGGCACCCAGCACCATCTGCAGGAAGCCTTGCGCTGATGCGGCAGTGCCTGCCACTTCGCCCAAGGGCTCCATGGCGAGGGCGCCGAAGTTCGGCATGATCATGCTGAAACTGAAAAAAATCACTGCGGCCAGCACGAAGAATATGGCGAGCGGCAAGAGCCCTGTGGCCGAGAGTACGAGCATGGTGGCGGCGGAAGCACAGAAGCCAACGAGTGCGGCAATCGAGATGGGTTTCATGCCGAAGCGGTTGACCAGTTGCGAGTTGATGAAACCGGCCACTGCCGAGCAGGCAGCACCGGCAGCGAAGTAAGCCGGGAACCAGGCACCAACACCGTAGGTCTCGGTGTAGATCTGTTGCGATGAATTGAGAAAACCCATCAGCGCGCCAAACAATAGAGCGGTGGCGATGATGTAAGATAGCGAAGTTCGGTTGGCGAAGACGATGCCGAAGCCTTCGACGATTGATTTCAGCGTGAACGGCCGCCGGAATTCCGGGTGAAGGGTTTCGGGCAGTCGAAACCACACCCAGGCGATGACCAGCAACCCCAGGCCCGCCATGAACATGAAGAGCCCGCGCCAGTCCATGAGCGTCAGCAGGCCCTGGCCGAGGCCGGGTGCGAGGATCGGCGAGATCATCAGCACCATGAAGACCAGCGACATGATGCGGGCCATTTCATTGCCTGAGAACAGGTCGCGCACCAGTGCCGTGCCGATGACGGCAGACGCCGAGGCGCCGGCACCCTGCAACACGCGGAGCACGATGAGACTGTCGAAACCACTGACGACAAAGGCCGAGAGTGCCGCCACGCAATAGATGGCGATGCCGGCCAGCAATGGCGGGCGCCTGCCGAAACGGTCGGAGAGCGGCCCGAAGATTACCTGGAAAATGCCGAAGCCCAGCATATAGGCCGGGATGATGAGCTGGCGGCGATTGGCATCGGCTTCGCCCAATGCCGCGCCGATCGATTGCAGGCCGGGCAGCATGATGTCGATGGCGAAGGCATTGATGGCAATCAGCGCCGCCACCAGAATGATCAATTCAGTCCGGCCTATGCGGCCACCGGCGAGAACTGCAGAGCTCATGGGTTCGATCCGGTTGTTGAAAATGGGAGTGTGCTGCTTGGACCCGCTCCGGCATTCGAAGTCAATGCGCATGGCATCGTTGCTGCAATGCGCGGTGCGATGTTGACGGGGTTCAAAAATACCTCCGCCCCATGGCCAGATGCTTGCGACAGCCCTAGACTGGCAAGCTCATCAAAGGTCACGCTTCATCACATGCCTGCCATCGAACTGCTCTTCACCTTTGCTGGCGCTTGCGCCTTGTTGTTCCTCAAGCCTGGCCCCGCCATGTCGGTGATCGTCGCCAATTCGGTGGGTTATGGGGCGCGGGGCGGGCTGGTGTCGGTTGCCGGCAATGTCATCGGTTTTCTGTTGCTGTTGACCATCGTCGGTTTTGGCCTGTCATGGATTGCGGCAACCATGCAGACTTGGTTTGGCTGGATCAGGCTGGCGGGTGCGATCTACTTGACGTGGCTTGGCGTCTCGCGGCTGCGCAATGCTGGCCGGGTGGCGGCCTATGGTGAGAACCCGACGGGCGAGTTGTTCCGCGATGGTTTTCTGGTCGCGGTGGCGAATCCGGAAGTGCTGCTGTTCCTCGCAGCCTTCCTGCCGCCCTTCGTCGATCCGGCCAAGCCGGTTGTGCCGCAGATATTGGCACTTTCGGTAACCTTCGTCGCCATCAGTGCAGCGGCGGGGAGCCTGCTTGCCATTCTGGCGGGGCAGGCCCGGCAGTTTCTCTCGGGCGGGCGGCTGAAATGGATCGATTATCTCTCGGGCGGCCTGCTTGTGGTTGCGGGCCTGTGGCTCGCCTGGCCGAGCCTGGCGGCGTTGCTGTGACGCTCAAATCCAGTGCCATCATTCTGGGCGTTAGCCTCGCGTTGGTATTGCCGGGACAAGCTCAAAGCAGGTGCTGGACCAGCGAAGATTATGTCGATCTGTACTTCCAGCAGTTCAATGGCCAGGTACCGCTGCCGCATCTGCGCAGTCCGGAGCAGAAGGCGCTGTTTGAGCATTTGATTGACCCGTGCAATCTCAGCCAGATCGCCGAACAGCCGGTTTCGAATGAAGAGAAGCTGCGGCAGTTGCGGATCATTCTCGCCAGCCTGGGAAATTTTCGCGCCGCATATGAAGTTGCGGTGATGGTGGGTGAGCCGCTGGAACACGAACTCGCGGAGGTGCAGGCCTACAGCTTGCAAGCCGCCGCCATCGCGGCAGGTCTGGGCAACGAAGACAACAAGGCTGCCTGGGTCACCATGGTGGCGGGCGTGCTCGACTCGATTGGCAATACCGGGCGCTATACGCCCAGTCAGGCGATACTCATGGCAGATGCAGTCTCACTGCACTATCCGGCTATTTCGGAGGCACTGAACAGCGCGGACCGCGAACGCCTGCGCACCAAGGTACAAAAACTTGCGGTGAAGTCCAGCAACTCCGGGCTGTTGCAGGCGATCGCAAGAATGAAAGAGGTTGTCGCTTCATTACGTTGAGGTCTTGTAACTTCTCCTCACTCACGCGGGGCGAAGACTTAGATGCGTTTATTGTGGTGCAGGGCTTGCCATCAGGTGTTTTCCTGTGGCTAGCTCAGGCATCTTGAGGAGCTTCCCATGACACTCGAATCCTACATCGCCTTTTGTGCTGCCGCTGCAGCCCTGGCTTTCGTGCCGGGGCCGACGGTGACGGTCATCATCGCCAACAGCCTACGATATGGTTCGCGCGCCGGGCTGATGAATGTGGTGGGAACGCAAGCGGGTTTCCTCATCTGGCTCGGCATCGCGGCCGTGGGGCTGGGGGCGGCGATCCAGGTAATGGGTATCTGGTTTGATGTGCTGCGCTATGCCGGTGCCGCCTATCTGGCATGGCTGGCTTACAAGCTGTTCCGCTCCAAGGGCGACCTGGCGATGGCTGTTGACCGGGCGCGGCCCAAGGGCAGCTTTTTTCTGCAGGGGTTCATCGTCATTATTTCCAACCCGAAGATGCTGGTGCTGTTCGGCGCCATGATTCCGCCGTTCGTCACGCCGGGCGGCGACCCGATGCAGCAGATTCTGCTGCTGGGGCTGACCTTCATGGCCATCGCCTGCGTTGGCGATACGCTTTACGCGCTGATGGCGGGGAAGGCTGGGGCGTGGCTGTCGCGCTCGCGCATCCGGGCGTTGGAAATCGTCAGCGGCTGCTTCCTGCTGGGCGGCGGCATCTGGATGGCATTGCGGGGGCGCTGAGCCTTCAGGCCATGCCAAGTCTTGCGGCAAGTTCCATGTCCCAGAAGGACGCTTCGATCTTGTTGCCGTCAGGGTCGCGCACGAAACAGCCATAGTAGGGCTCGCCATAATCATGACGGTGGCCAGGGCCGCCGTCATCGGATCCGCCCGCCGCAATCGCCTCGCGATAGAAGCTGTCGACCTCCGATTTCGAAGCCGCCAGGAAGCCGACGTGGATACCATTCCCGGTGGCCGCCGGCTTGCCGTCGAAGGGTGCCGCGATCCAGAATTCGGGGAAGACATTTCCGAAAGCCGCAGCGCCCGGATGTTCCATGATAAGCTTGCTGCCGAGCACGGCGAGCACTCGGAGATAAAACGCCTTGGCGCGCTCATAGTCATTGGTTCCGAGCGACACGTGCGAGATGCAGGATGGGTTTTCATCATTCATGGCCGTTCTTCCTATTGTGTGGCAGAGCTTTACCGTCAAACTGCTGACAGGTTGCGGCAGGAATATGAAGGGGCTATTCAGGGGTTATGGCACGTATCGGTTTTTATCCCGGCTCGTTCGATCCCGTCACCTACGGGCATCTCGATATCATCGCGCGTTCGGCAAGGCTTGTTGACAAGCTGGTGCTGGGGGTAGGAACGCATCATGGCAAGCAGGCGCTGATCGACGCCGCAACCCGCATCAGCCTGTTGGAACAGGTGACGAAGCCCATTGCCGAGCATACCGGCGTCAAGATCAGTGTCGCCACATTCGATGGCCTGGCCGTCGATGCGGCGCGCCAGCATCATGCCGGTCTCATTATTCGAGGTCTGCGTGATGCCTCGGATTTTGATTATGAAGTGCAGATGGGGCAGATGAACGGCGCCATGGCGCCTGATATCGAAACCGTCTTCCTCGCGGCATCGCCCGCCACGCGGATGATTGCCTCGTCGCTGGTGAAGCAGATTGCCAGAATGGGCGGCGACATCACGCTGTTCATCCCCAAGGAGGCGATGGCGGTGATGGCGGCAGCGCTCAAGCGCTCTTGACGGGCGCCGAGTTAAGCTCGATCAGGTGATTGTCGGGATCGAGCAAATAGCATTGCAAATAGGGGGCGGGGCCTTCGAGCCGGAAGGCCAGGCGCTTCGGGTCGCCGTTGGGCCGGTCCTCGCTGTAACCGTTGGCTTCGAGATGCTTGCGCATGGCGGCGAAATCCGCGACGCGGGCCGCGAAATGAATGTCGCCGGTATCGATCTCGGGGGCGGGCCGCAAGTGCCCGTCAGGATTGATGGTGAGGTGGATTTCCAAGGTGCCCGATGCCAGCCATTGACCGCGGCTTTTGAAGGCCGGGCGCTGGATTGGCTGCAATCCGAGGATGTCGCGGTAAAAGGCAATCGAGCGGTCGAGATCGGTGGTCACCAGCGAGACGTGATCAAGGCCTGAAACCTGCATGCCAACCTCCTGCGCAAACGCGCGAGGAACGTCGCACAGGTGGCTCTCCGATGCAACGGCGCTTCAGCCGGAAAAGCCGCACATTGACAAATCCGGCGGGCTTCGTCAGGAACGGCACCGACAACAAATGGGAGTCACCATGATCAGGAAACTGGCACTCGCCACCCTCGTAGGCGGCCTTCTGGCAAGCCCGGCGCTGGCGGCGGGCAAACTCACCGTCGAGACCAGCAAGGGCTGTGCTTTCGATATTGCACTGCGGGCAGATCTCGCGCCCAAGCACGTGGCGCAGATCACCAAGCTGGCGGCGGCGGGCTTTTATGACGGCATCGTCTTTCACCGGGTGATCGAAGGCTTCATGGCCCAAACGGGTGACCCCACAGGCACCGGCATGGGCGGCTCCAAGGAGCCTGATATCAACGCCGAGTTCACGCCTGAGCATTTTGCCCGCGGCACGGTTGGCATGGCGCGCTCGCAGGACCCCAATTCTGCCAACAGCCAGTTCTTCGTGATGTTCGCCGATGGTGGCTTCCTCGACAACCAATACACGGTGTGGGGCCAGGTCGATGAAGCGGGCATGGCCTGTGTCGACAAGATCGAACGCGGTGAACCGCCGGCAAATCCCGATAAAATGACAAAGGTAACAGTGCAATAATGGCCGATCTCGAAAATACTCTCTACATGGACATCGCCAATTCCAAGGGCGAGGCCAAGGGCCGCGTCACCATCGAGCTCCGGCCCGACCTGGCACCCGGCCATGTCACCCAGATCAAGGCGCTGGCGCGCGATGGCTTTTACGACAACGTGGTGTTCCACCGCGTCATCGAGGGCTTCATGGCGCAGGGCGGCGACCCGACCGGCACCGGCACGGGCGGCTCCAAGAAGCCCAATCTGAAACAGGAATTCTCGAAAGAACCGCATGTGCGCGGTACCTGCTCGATGGCGCGCTCGCAGAGCCCGGATTCGGCCAACAGCCAGTTCTTCATCTGCTTTGGCGATGCCGGTTTCCTCAATGGCCAATATACCGTGTGGGGCAAGGTCTCGTCCGGCATGGACATCGTCGATACCATCAAGCGCGGCGAACCGGTGCGCGAGCCCGACAAGATCGCCAAGCTGCAAGTGGCGGTGGACGCCAAGTGACATGAAACAGCTCCTCGCCGCTGCCGCAATCCTGTTTGGCTTGAGCGCGTCTGCTTCTGCCACCGAATGGGTGAGTTGCAGCGGCGGTGAGGGCAAGGTCAGCTTCGATGTTCTGCTTGGGTTGATGGATGTGATTGCCGTCGACACCGTGAGGATCGAGGCCAATGGCAAGACGTGGTCGACCAAGCCCGAGGCCGGGCAAACCAAGATCGAAGTCGGCCAGGCCTTCGAGACCGCCGACCAGATGTGGATCGACGTGCTGGGCGAAGGCATGGACGGCTTTGTCGCCAAGCTGCGGCTTTTCAAGGCGTCCGAAATCGTCGAGGGAATGGACGACGGCGCGTTTGACGCCACCGGCGGCGTGCTCCACATGCCGGGGGTAGGAGCTTGGGTGGTGAGCTGTTCGGGGCCGTAATGCCCGAGACCGAAAGTCTGACCGTTCCTTTGCCCAACGCCCCGGTTGTGTGTATATGATGGTCGGGGAACACCAAAACGATGTTGGCTGGGATTTTTTCGAAGGAACGACTTACCCCTGACCTGATTGGTGGGTTGGCGATGGTGTTCCTTGCAGTTGCCGCCATCGTATTCTGCATTCATCTCGACAACGGAACGCTTGCGGAAATCGGACCTGGGTTGATACCCAATGGGTTGGCCACGATACTTTTGGGTCTCGGCGCTGTCCTGACATTCAGCGGTTTCAGAGTTCGTGACACGGCACTGCTGCCGTGGCGGCTGCGCCCGATCCTGTTCATCCTCGGTGCAGTGTTGATTTTTGGACTTACGGTTCGGACTGCGGGGATCGCGCTCGCATCGCCCATGGCCTTGCTCGTTGCGGGGGCTGCGTCACCTGAAACGCGGTGGAAAGAATATGCCGGGTTTGTTGTCGCCCTGACAGCGTTCTGCACTCTCCTGTTCCGGTTCTTGCTGGGGCAGCCCATTCCGCTTGCCCCCTTGTTGGTTGGGTATTAGCGCCTTGGAACTTTTCGACAATCTCGCCTTGGGTTTCAGTGTCGCGCTGTCATGGCAGAATTTGCTGCTGTGCTTCACAGGATGCCTGCTTGGCACGCTGATCGGCGTGTTGCCCGGCGTCGGGCCGATCGCCACTATCGCCATGCTGCTGCCGATCACCTATGGCATCGATCCGGCCGGCGCGCTGATCATGCTGGCGGGCATCTATTACGGTGCGCAATATGGCGGATCGACATCGGCCATTCTTATCAACATTCCGGGCGAGGCGACGGCAGTCGTCACCACGCTCGACGGCCACCAGATGGCCCGCAATGGCCGGGCGGGGGCCGCACTGGGGATCGCGGCGATCGGTTCGTTCATCGCGGGCAGTATCACGACGCTCATCGTCGCCGCTGTAGGCGTTCCCCTGACCAAGCTCGGCATGCTGTTCGGCGCCGCCGAATATTTCGCGCTGATGGTGACGGGGCTCGTATTCGCAGTGGTTCTGGCACGCGGTTCGGTGGTCAAGGCAATTGCCATGATCTTTCTGGGACTGTTGCTGTCGACGGTTGGAACCGACGTCAACACCGGCCAGGAACGGCTTACCTTTGGCATTTCCGCTTTGGTTGACCGGATTGATTTTGCGGTATTGGCCATGGGTCTGTTTGGAATTGCGGAATTGCTGCGGAGCCTGGAAAACCCGGAAGCCCGCGATGTGGTGAAGGGATCGCTCGGCAAGGTTTTGCCCAGCATGCAGGATTTGCGGGATTCGCTGAAACCCATCTTACGCGGCACGGGGCTGGGTTCCATTCTCGGCGCGCTGCCCGGCAACGGTGCCGTGCTGGCACCCTTTGCCAGCTATGCGCTCGAGAAAAAGCTGGCCAAGGATTCCTCGCGCTTCGGCAAAGGCGCCATCGAGGGCGTGGCGGGGCCGGAAGCGGCCAACAACGCTGGCGCGCAGGCCGCCTTCATTCCGCTCCTGACGCTTGGCATTCCGCCCAATGCCGTCATGGCTTTGATGGTGGGGGCCATGACCATCCACGGCATCGTTCCGGGTCCGCAAGTCATGACGCGCAATCCCGACCTGTTCTGGGGCATGATCGCTTCCATGTGGATTGGCAATCTTGCCCTGCTGCTGATCAATCTGCCGCTGGTGGGCTTGTGGGTGCGGCTGCTCAAGGTGCCTTACAGGCTCATGTTTCCAGCCATCCTGATCTTTTGCTGCATCGGAATCTATTCGGTCAACAATCAACCGGCGGATGTGATGCTGACCGCTTTCTTCGGGTTGGTTGGCTATGGCTTGTTGAAGCTGGGTTTCGAATTGGCGCCCTTGCTGCTGGGCTTCGTGCTCGGCGGTTTGCTGGAAGACACGTTCCGCCGGGCCATGGACTTGTCGCACGGCTCATTGATGACATTTATCGAACGGCCAATTTCGCTTGGGCTTCTGGTCCTAGCTGCTATTGTGCTTATCATCGCCGTGCTGCCCGCCGTTGCGGGGAAGCGCCAGGAAGTGTTCGCAGAATAGAACAACAAAAGCCAAAGGGGAGATAGACATGCTGAGACGTACATTCATCGGTTTGACGGCAACGTTGTTGCTGGGAAGTGCCGCCATTGCGCAAACCTATCCGGATAAGCCGATCACTCTCGTCGTGGCGTTTGCCGCTGGCGGGCCAACCGATGTGATCGCGCGCATCGTTTCGGAGCACATGTCCAGGACCTTGGGCCAACAGATCGTGGTGGAGAACACAGCGGGTGCTGGCGGCACAACGGCGACCGCCAAAGTGGCGGGTGCGGCGGGCGATGGCTATACGCTGATCATGGGCCAGATGGGCACGCATGCAGCGGCACCATCGCTTTACGCGGCGCTGAAATACGATCCGGTCACGGACTTCACACCGATCGGCATTGCCGGCATTACGCCCATCCTGATCGTTGCGAAGAAGGATTTCGTGCCAAATACCATGGCTGAGCTTGCCGACTATCTCAAAGCCAATGCCGCCACCGTCAATCAGGCTCAGGCGGGCATTGGATCGACATCATTCACCACATGCACATTGCTGAAGGCGCAACTCGGGGTACCGAAGATCAATGAAGTGGCCTACAAGGGCACTGGCCCGGCACTGAATGACCTGGTGGCCGGCCAGGTAGATTTCATGTGCGACCAGATTACCAACCTGGCGCCGCAAATTCAGGCCGGAACGATCAAGGCGCTGGCGATTGCCACTGCGGAACGTTCACCCGTATTGCCGGATGTGCCTACAACCAAGGAAGCTGGATTCCCGGATTTCCAGATTTCGGGCTGGAACGGCATTCTGGCACCCAAGGGCCTGCCAGCAGACGTCCAGGCGAAGCTTGTGGATGCGTTGAACCAGGCACTTTCCGACCCCGCTACGGCAAAGAAACTCACCGACCTCGGCACGGTCATTCCCAATGCCGATGAACGCACACCGGCTGGCATGGCCGCCGTCATTGCGCGTGACATCAAAGTTCTGGAGGGTCCTCTGAAGGCTACCGGCGTGGTGATCAAGTAGGACGTGTGACGCCGACGCTTTGCAGCAATAAGGCTCAAATTGAAACTGACGCGGAGGTGAGGGCAGACGGCCGTATCACCGAGGTCAGCCTCCTCCGTACGGTCGAAGGCGGCACAACAATCTATGGCGGCACCTTGCGCTTGAAAGGCATCGGCATTTGGGCGCTGCGCTGCGAGGGGGCAGTGGGTGCGCGTCTCTGATTTTGATTTCGAGCTGCCGGCGGAGCGGATTGCGCTGCGGCCTGTGAGCCCGCGCGATGCATCGAAGCTGCTGGTGGTGCGGCCCGATGGTTTGGCGGATCATATATACCGCGAGTTGCCGCAATTCCTCAAGGCTGGCGATGTGCTGGTGTTCAATAATACGCGGGTTATTCCCGCTGCGTTGAGCGGGCATCGTGTCGGGCGCCTTGGGACGACGCCGAAGATCGAGGCGTTGTTGCATCTGAGGCTTGATGGCGCGCGCTGGAAGGCCTTTGCCAAGCCGGGGAAAAAACTGCAGGCGGGGGATCGCATCCGCTTTGGAGGTGAAGGAAAAGTCTGTCTTCTCGGTAACTTGGATGCGACCGTTGAGGAAAAGGGCGAGGCGGGGGAGATCATCCTGGCGTTTGACTTTCATGGCGCGGTGCTCGACGAGGCCATTGCCGCCTTGGGCGAGATGCCGTTGCCGCCCTATATCGCGGGAAAGCGTGGGACGGATGTGCAGGACCGTGCCGATTATCAGACTGTTTATGCCGAAAAGGATGGCGCGGTGGCCGCACCCACGGCAGGACTACACTTCACGCCGGAGTTGATGAAATCCTTGCAAGGCATTGGTGTTGCAACTGAATTTGTGACGTTGCACGTGGGCGCCGGGACCTTTTTGCCGGTCAAGGCCGAGGATACCGCCGACCACAAGATGCATGCCGAATGGGGTGAGGTAACGGCTGAGGCTTGCACCCGGCTGAAAGCGGCGCGCGCGCGCGGCGGGCGCATCGTGGCGGTCGGTACGACATCGCTGCGGCTGCTCGAAAGCTCTGCTCTTGAACCATTTTCTGGCACGACCGAGATTTTCATCACTCCGGGCTATCGTTTTCGCGCCGTCGATCTACTGGTGACCAATTTCCATTTGCCGAAATCGACGCTGTTCATGCTGGTTTCGGCCTTCGCCGGGATGGAGCGGATGCGGAGCGCCTATGCGCATGCCATCGCACATGACTATCGGTTCTATTCCTATGGCGACGCGAGCCTGCTATTCCCGGCGGCATGACATCGCAATTTGGCTTCACGCTTCACGCCACCGACGGCACCGCACGGCTTGGCACCGTCCACACGCTGCATGGCGACATCCGCACGCCGGCCTTCATGCCGGTGGGGACGGTGGGGACGGTCAAGGGGCTCTATCTCGATCAGGTGGAGGAGACGGGGGCCGATATCATCCTTGGCAACACCTATCACCTGATGCTCAGGCCCGGTGCGGAAGAGGTGGCGAAGCTGGGGGGCCTACATCACTTCATCGGCTGGAAACGGCCGATCCTCACTGATTCTGGCGGTTTCCAGATCATGTCGCTGTCGAAAATCCGCAAGATCACCGAGCAGGCGGCGCTGTTCCAATCGCATATCGATGGCTCGAAGCATGAGCTGTCGCCAGAGCGCGCCATGGAGATCCAGCGGCTGCTGGGGTCCGATATCCAGATGCAACTTGATCAATGCCTGGAGTTTCCGCACAGCGAGAAGGATGCCGAGAAGGCGATGCAATTGTCGCTGCGCTGGGCGGCGCGGTCGCGCAAGGCCTTCGGGCAACAACCGGGCAGGGGCAATTTCGGCATCGTCCAGGGCGGCATCAACGAACGCTTGCGGGCCGAGAGTGCTGAGGGGCTGAAGTCCATCGGTTTTGAGGGCTATGCGATTGGCGGGCTGGCGGTGGGCGAAGGCCAGAAGCTGATGTTGCAGACGATCGAGCACACGATACCGCATCTGCCATCGGACCGGCCGCGCTATCTGATGGGGGTAGGGACGCCGGAGGATATCCTGGAATCGGTGGCGCGCGGCATCGACATGTTCGATTGCGTGATGCCGACAAGGTCAGGCCGCCACGGCCAGGCCTTCACGCGGTTCGGCAAGATTAACTTGCGCAATGCCAGGCATGGCGATGATCCGCGCCCGCTTGATCCTGAATCCGCATGCCCGGCACTGTCGCAATATTCGCGCGCCTATCTGCATCACCTGATCCGCTCAGGCGAGTTGCTCGGCATGATGCTGCTGTCGTGGGCCAATATCGCCTATTATCAGGAGTTGATGCAGGGCATCCGCCAAGCGATCTCGGAGGGGCGCTTCGAGGACTTCCGGCATGCGACGAAGGAACAGTGGAAACGCGGCGACATCGCTGCATAATCGGGTTGAGTTTGGGAGAATGCTGACATGAACCTGTCCGAAGAAGTGATCATCCCCGTGCCGCGCCAGAAGGTTTGGGAGGGGTTGAACGATCCGGAAGTCCTCAAGCAGTGCATTCCGGGTTGTGAGGAAATCATCAAGCATTCCGACACCGAGATGGAGGCCCGAGTCACCATCAAGATGGGGCCGGTTAAGGCGACGTTCAAAGGTGCGGTGACGCTGTCGGACATCGATGCGCCCAACGGCTACCGCATTTCGGGCGAGGGCAAATCGATGATGGGAGGCGCCACCGGGGGCGCCAATGTGAAGCTTGAGGAGGTGCCAGGCGGCACCAAGCTGACCTATGATGTCGATGCCCAGGTGACGGGGAAGATCGCCAGTCTCGCCCAGCGATTCATCGAGCCCACGGCGCGGCAGCTTTCGGGGCAGTTCTTCGAGACGTTTGCCGAAGTGGTGAGCGGCGGCGGAGCGCCGAAGGATGACGGCAAGAAGGCGAAGAAAAAGAAGAAGTAGGAGGCAGGTCGCTTTCTCAACTGCCGTCTTCTCGGCAAAATCCAAATGGGTCCCGGCTTTCGCCGGGATGACGGAAATGTGGGGAGATTTACTTCCCTGCGCCGCCGGTGTGTTCGCCGTCCCGCGTGAGATAATAGGCGGCCAATATCGGGATGAACGTCACGGCGATGACGAAGATCGCCACGACATTGGTGACCGGGCGTTGGCGCGGTCGGATCAGTTCGTTGAGCATCCAGATTGGCAAGGTTGATTGCTGGCCAGCCGTGAAAGTGGTGACGATGACCTCGTCGAAGGACAAGGCGAAGGCCAGCATGCCGCCAGCCAGAAGCGCCGAGCCGATTTGCGGCAGGACCACGTGGCGGAACGTCTGGAAGCCATCAGCGCCCAAATCCATCGAAGCTTCAATCATCGAGCCAGAGGTGCGGCGGAAGCGGGCGAGTGCGTTGTTGTAAACGACGACGATGCAGAAGGTGGCGTGGCCGAGCACGATGGTCCAGGTCGAGAACGGAATGTCCATCACGCTGAAGGCCGAGCGCAAAGAAATGCCGGTGATGATGCCGGGAAGGGCGATGGGCAGGATGAACAGCAGCGAGAGATAGTCACGGCCGAAAAACCTGGCGCGCGACACGGCGGCGGCGGCACAGGTGCCGAGCACCAGGGCGATGGCAGTGGCGATGCTCGCTACTTTCACCGACAGGTACATGGCATCCCAGATGTCCTGACGTTCCCACACCACCGCGAACCATTTGAGTGTCAATCCGGGCGGTGGGAACTGATAGCTCTTCTCTTCGGTGGTGAAGGCATAGACGAAGATCAGCAGCAGCGGCACATGCAGGAACAGCAAGCCGCCGATAGCCGCGAGTTTCAAGGGCAGGGGTGCGCCACGCGTGCCATCAGAGCGCATCGAAGGCTCCCATGCGTTTGGCGACCGACAGGTAGATCAGCATGATGATGATGGGAACGACGGTGAAGGCGGCGGCCAGCGGAATGTTTCCGGCGGTGCCTTGCAGCGTGTAGACGGCCTGGCCGAGGAAGTAGCTGGAATTGCCGATGATCTGCGGAATGATATAATCACCAAGTGTCAGCGAGAAGGTGAAGATCGAGCCGGCGATGAGGCCGGGAAGGGCCAGCGGCAAGATCACCGTCCGGAATGTTTGGCCGGGGTTGGCGCCGAGATCGGCCGAGGCTTCGATCAGGTTGCCTGGCACGCGTTCGAGGGCGGCTTGCGTCGGCAGGATCATGTAGGGCAGCCAGACGTAACAGAACACCAGAAACGTGCCGATGGAGCTGAACGACAGCGATGGCCCGCCGATCACCGGGATCGACAACAGGGCATCGAGCAACCATGTGAGGTGCAATTGTCCAGCAATCCAGCTGACGATGCCTTCCTTGGCGAGGATGAGTTTCCAGGCATAGACCTTGACCAGATAGCTCGACCACAGCGGCAGCATGACCAGCAGATAGAACAGGGCCTTCCATTTTCCTTTGGCATAACGTGCTGCGTAGTAAGAAATCGGGAACGCCAGTGCGGCGCAGCCGAGCGTTACCGCCACCGCCATCGTCAGTGAACGGAGGATCACGTCCATGTTCGACAGCCGCAACAGTTCGGCATAGGTCTGGAGTGTGAATTCGTAGACGATGAAGCCCGAGAACTCGTCGATCGAATAGAAGCTGTGCAGCAGCAGGGCCAGAAGCGAACCGAGATAGACGATGCCGAGCCAGATCAGCGGGGGACTCAGCAGGATGAACAGCAGCAGCCGTGGGCGGCCGAACAGCACATCCGAAATTCGGCGCAGGAGTCCGCTAGAATGAGTGACGGCAGCGGTGCTCAAGGTTCGCCTGCCATGATGTGGAGCGCGGAGGCTGGCCAATGCAACGTCAGTACTTCGCCTTCGCTGAATCGCCCGAGAGACGAGGGCGCCGTGACATTGATCTGGTTACCGTCAGCCGTGAGGGTGTTGAGCCTCGTTGAGGCGCCTTGATAGTGCACCGCCTTGATGGTGACGATCGCCGCCATGGCGGAGGCTGGCGCCAGCTTGCCCTTGCGCAGCACATGGATTTTCTCAGGGCGCAGGCTCGACCATTTTTCGGGGCCGCCGGCGGCCTTCGTTAGGCTGGGCGATAGTACGTTGGACGAGCCGACGAAATCCGCCACGA
>JANLTS010000318.1:0-11894 GCA_031363045.1 Hyphomicrobiales bacterium | reverse complement strand
GAAGCCGCCGGCATAGGGCTTGTTGCGTAAAACCCGCAAGCCATGCGCCTGGAGCCGTTGTTCGACGAAGCTCGATATATCCTCGGCGCAGGATGAGCCGAAGCGGTCGCCCAGCACCACATCAACTGCACCAGTCACTGGGGGCGCCACATGCGCCGTGGCGCTGGCCGGCATCGAATGGCAATCGACCAGCAGCACTTCGCCGCCCTTGGTCATCACCTCATTTACCAACGCCGACAGCGTGCGGTGATAGGGCACGTAGATGTGCTCGATGCGATGCCGGGCCTCGGCGAAATCGATGCGGCCGCGATAGATATCCTCACCCTCGGAGACGATGCGGGGGATGGTGCCAAGGCCCCCCGCCACGCGCGGTGAGCTGGTGTTCACATAGCCCGGCAGGTCGCCAGAAAACATCCGTGGATCAAGCTCATAGGGCTCTCGGTTGAGGTCGATGTAGCTGCGCGGCGCCAGTGCGCGGAGCATTGGTGCGCCATGCTCGACACAAGCCAGAAACAGCTCATCGATGTAGCAATCCTCGGATTTCCGCAAGGCTGACAGCGGCAAGCGCGACTGGCGCAGGAACGCCCTCGAAAACTGCCTGCCGCTATGGGGCGAGTTGAAGACCGCGGGCGCCGACCAAACGGCAGGCGGCAGGATCTCGAATCCTAGGGTTCGTTCAGTATTCCACATGCCCCGCATCTTTTATTCTGGCCTGAGATTGCATCATCCATGAGCGGCACTGCGATGTCCAGCGCAGAACGAACTTCACGCGCCATTTACCCGGCGCGGTTAAAAGTGCGGCGGGCGCGTTATGGTGTTCCCAAAGTGGGTGGAAGACAGATAGAATGACAGCGAAGACCATGGCCAAGATTATTCTCGCAGAAGACGATGACGACATGCGGCGCTTCCTGGTGAAGGCGCTGGAGAAGGCTGGCCATCAGGTGCAGAGCTTTGGCGAGGGGGCGAGCGCCTTCGAGGAAATCAAGCAGACGACATTCGATCTGCTGCTCACCGACATCGTCATGCCGGAGATGGACGGCATCGAGCTTGCCAGGCGCGCCTCTGAACTCGATCCGTCGCTGAAAATCATGTTCATTACCGGATTTGCCGCCGTGGCGCTGCATCCTGATTCCAAGGCCCCCAAGGACGCCAAGGTGCTGTCCAAACCCTTCCACCTGCGCGACCTGGTGGCCGAAGTCGAGCGCATGATGGCGGCTTGACCCTTTTAGGCCGGTTCGTCCCATGCCGGCAAACCGTCGATACTCGTGGCATTCTTGGCGCGCCGGTAAGCGGCATTGTCGGCTTCCGTCTTGCCCGCCGCCCATTTCTCGAAGGAATCGCGTTCCGCCTTGAACTCCATGAGCGGCACACCAAAACCGCAGGAGTCGCTGATGCGCGTGATGCGGGCCTTGATGATGGATCGAGGCACCTCCGGAAGGGCGAAGAGGGCTGCCAGACCATCCCATTCAGCATGGCCGGGAGCCAGGACTTCACCCAATCCATAGAGGCGGAAGATTTTCGGCGGTCCTTCGAAGGCGCAGAACATGAAGGTAATCCGCCGGTTTTCGCGCAGATGCGCAATGGTCTCGGCGCCGCTTCCGTTGTAGTCGAAGTAGCAAACGGTTGCATCATCGAGCACCCGAAACGCGTCCATTCCCTTTGGCGAACAATTGATGTGATGACCGGGAGACAGCGGTGCCGTGGCCACGAAGAACACGCGCTGGCGGCCAATCCACGCCTTCAATTGCGGCGTGATGGCGGAGTAGGTCTTACCCATCTGGTTGGGGGGCTCCTGACGGATTGGCTCCTCGCACCGTAGTCTTTCGCGGCAAGGCTTGCAATGCGCCGTCTCCGCCGCTATGAACCCGGCTTCCGCGTCAGACGTGGGTGGTTAGCTCAGCGGTAGAGCACTACCTTGACATGGTAGGGGTCACAGGTTCGATCCCTGTACCACCCACCATTTTATTCCCACCAAACCTCAGCACGTTTGCGTTTCCTGGTGTCCCCCAGGACTTCGGAGGTAGCAGGCTCGCCCCTGCATATCAGCTGCCGCACATTTCTTAGCGCAAGCCGGACAGGAGATTGATCTGGCCGGTCACGGTGCCGGCCAGGCGGCCATTGTCACGTTTGATCGGCAATGGTGCGACATGTACCGGCTGACCGTAGGATTGCGGTGACATAAAACAGGATTATAATCCGAGTTCCTGTTCTGCTGGTTGCGATCTCGGTCAATGAGGAAAGTACCGGCTCTGGTCCGGGATGCGCGTGAGGCTGACAACGGCGGGCTACGATCTCGATTACCGCATCACCTTGCTGCTCGTGCGGGATGGCGCTGCGCTGGTCTCGAGCCTCTCCTATGCTTACGGCGACGGCCTCAATCTCACCGCCGTCAACGACAATGTGGCGGGCGCCAACTCGGTGAGCCTCGGCTACCCACCGGCCAACCGGCTGGGGAGTGCCACCGGCCCGTGGGGCAGCGCCTCCTACACCTATGATGCGGTGGGCAACCGCCCCAATCACGCCGGGCACGCCGGGCACGACCACGACCAGGCTGGCGAGCTATGGCAGCACGAACAAACGCATCACCGGTATGACCGAGAACGCTATTCTAGCCTCCCAAAGCCTTATTGCGGCAGACTTGGTCATAGTAGATGGCTCCCTCGCTGGTTGCTCCAACGGAACCATCTTGGTACAGCAGATGCCGTTAGCGGGCGCCGTCCACCACATCACCGGAATCCCATGACGGATAATTTCCTCGTTTGTCGCTTCAACAGAACTTCGTTGGCACACCAGATGCCGCAAGCGGGCGCCGTCCACCACATCACCGGAATCCGGAATCTGGGTTGAGGGCAAAACATTTATCAAGCATGGCTTAAAAAATAGAATAGTGGCGCATTGTTTCTGGCACGTAGTGCTTAGATTCAAGCAGGTCCATCAGCTGTTGCCGCACCATAGTATTTGTCGTTATATTTGGACAGATTTCTTCGATTGCCTTAACAAAGTCTTTTGTCGCGTCGCCAAAAACTCGGCAGAAGTCGACATAGTCACCGGAAATTTCCCTGTCGCCTACCTTGCTCTGAAGTCTTCTGTCCTCGGAGTGTTTAATTGTAATTTGATTGCCAGACACCGAGAACACGGTCTGTGCCTCTCTAAACATTTGGCCGTACGGAGCACTGAGAACAAAGATTGGAACGAACCTGAGTACCTTTCGAATCCCGAGAAAGGCATGCACAAGAGGTACCATTGCGATAGTCATTTGCTTCTCGCGTCTCGTGAACCTTATGGCTCCTTCAAAGGAATAAGCTACGACATCGTCCCGCACCAACTGATGACTTTCTAGTTTGGTCGCACGTCCACCAGAAGTGATTTGGAACTCAACTACGAATCCTTCTTCAAAATCTTGTTCTCTAGTAGCCATCTGACTTGGGGAACATATTCGTTACCGTAAGAAACTGCGTTGAAGCTATGAAGCCGTCGGCACCAAGAGCGACTGGTCGGGCATAAACAACATATCTGTCAGTCGGGTCGCCGAAAATATCCCAACCAGCCGCAGGTGTATATCCTATCATTGTGAGTTTTGTTGCGTAAGGCAAATCTCCATCAAAAATAAACTCGCCGTGCGCCAGCGCCACCTTGATTAAATACTGCAGTGCGTCGGGCGTACTATACTGAAGGTTCCACATGCTTGTACCGGGCGGCGCGATCATAACCGTGACCTACGAGAATGTAATCGACAACGGCGGGGCTCAGAGTGACGTGGATCAGGTCAAAAGCTGCAGCCGGGATAATCGCAAAAGGAGTTATAATTGCATCCTTTATGCTGGTCAGTGGGACTGGTCCTGATGTAGCTCCAGGTTTTGGTCCCTTGCCTGGTTCCCATTTTGCAAGCTCAGTTTGCCTGCCGTTCTGAACCCAAACGCTTCGCTTCCCCAAGAAATTCTCGTAAGTATATGTATATCCTTCCTTTTCGCGCCTGTAATTTTCGAGTGCACCACCTGGTGTGTTGCTGAGTGGACCGCCTCCATATGACTAACTTGTGCTTCCCATTGTGACGCCCAAGCCACCCGCATCGCCGTTGATGCCGCGCGTTCCGCCCCAATCCGTGTCATCGGCATCATGCCCGAGGGGATCGCTCATGTTGATGGGATCGTTGAGCGCATAGGCGTAGCGGTTGATGTCGACGCCTGAGAGAGTGGGGTCCCAGGTATCGGGCGACAGGAAGCGGCCGAGGAGGGAATCGTAGTAGCGGGCGTGGAGATATTGCAGGCCCGTCTCGGTGTCGTAAGCTTCGCCGATATAGGCTTTGCCGTTGCGGATCGACGAGTTGGCGCTGGCCACCGGGCGGCCATAGGCGTCGTAGTCGTGGCGGGTGGGGGTGGTCGAACCGGGGAAAGTCTCCAGCCGGTTGGAGCCCAGTTGATCCTTCGCCAGATATAAGATGTTGGCGCCGGTCTTCACCACGCCTCCGGTGATGTAGGAGGTGAGCAAGCCCTGGTCGTTGTTGATGGTGTTGTCGATGCTGAGCTCGGCACTGCCGCCAAGATAATACACGGTCTTCTGCAGGCTCAAATTGGCCTGGACAGCGTAAATCTGCTTCATCGACCGCTCGCCATCCGGGCCATAGGTGAAGATGGCAGCGGTGGTGCCTGCGAACATCAGCAGCGGGCGGTTCTCGCCGTCATAGTGGATGGTGCGCGACGGGGCGGTGGTGCCCGCGCCATCGGCATCGTAGGTCAGGGTATTGCCATTGGCGTCATAGCTGGGGACGTTGCCGCACATGGCGTTCGGCGCATGCGGGCGAAACGCAGTGGTGCCAGCCGTGGGATAGGCCAGGCCATTGCCGCCGCACAGTGCGGTGTTCTTGATCATGTTCGAGGCATCGTCATAGGCATAGGTGAGTTCGACGCCGCCCGTATCCTGGCGGTCCGCCGTCAGCAGCTGGCCAATGCCGTCATAGCTATAGTTCCATGACCTGGCGTTGTTCTGCGCCGCCGTTCCGCCACTCGCCGTGATGCTCGATATCATTCCGGCGTCGTTGCGGGTTTAGTCGAGCCCCATCAGCAGCGGCGAACTCACCGCCACGCCGTCGCGTGTCTCCTGGGAGTTGAGAAAGCCGTTCTGGCCGTTGTAGTTGAACCAGGTCGAGACGTTGTTGCCGTAGGTGATCTTCTTCACTTGGCTGCGGCCATTATAGGTAAACGTACTCCAGTCAATGCCGTCAGAAGCATTGCTGATCGACGTCAGCCGCTTCCGCTTCAAGGAGCTGTCCGGCCAATACTCGTAGCCGAGCGTCTTGGTGGTGCCATTGATACCCTCGAAGCGCCGGGTGAGCAGCCGCCCCGAAGCGTCATAGTCGAAGCGGTGGATGACATCGACGGCGGGGTGACGCCGGAACGGGTGTGCGTACCTGTTCAACAACAAGAAGATCCCGAGAGCCGGGCTGGCGGTCCGCCGGCAAGACAGTTGGTCAATTCGATGTGGATAATGCGCCGCTAGGTCAAATATGTACTTGAAAACGGCCCTAGGGATAGTGTCACCTAAGGACACTACTTTATGAACGATTTAGGGAAGTAAATGCGCAAATTCATCCCGGTACTGATCCTGTTGGCCTTGTTCACCGCGAGCTCGGGATTTGGACAAGAGATCTCCGCTCCGCAGGCGCCCGAAAGCAAGGGACCGCAACCGCCAGTTACCGCTTGGAACGGAAGTTTCAGACATTCAATTGCAATTGAAGTCCCGGCGTTTCGTGGCCTCGAGCCGAGGCTGGCTCTCAGCTATGATTCGGCTCGCGGTATCCGCAACATTCCGAGCGCCGGTGGGATACTGGGCATCGGCTGGTCGTTGGACGGGGTATCGGTCATTGAGCGCGTGTCGGGCAGCAAGGCGCCGGCTGGTGGCCAGAATAAGGAATCGGGTGGAAGGGGCGCCCCCGCCTATGACGCGGCTGGACTGCCACCTGATAGTTTCAGCCTTGATGGAGATGAACTGATCCCATGCGCGCAGGTGGCGGGGACAGCCTCCACACCATCCTGTTACGTTCCCGCGGCGTCTGGGGAAACCAGGTATGCGGCGCGCATCGAGAATTACAAACGCATCCGGCAGACCGGCAACCGCTGGGATGTGACGGCCAGCGATGGCACGATCTATCGCTATGAAACTTATGAGCCGGCGGATTTTAGCCAGACCTTCCGCTGGTACCTGACCAAAGTCACCGATACTTCGGGTAATTACCTGGATTATGCGTGGACCTGCAACGGTGATTTCGAATGCCGCATTAACAGAATCGACTATGTGAATTCCGGAACCACGACAGCGGTTGCATCGGTCAAATTCTATGTCGAGAACCGCGATGACATCGTCCGTTATCCGACCGGCAAGGACATCCGCAAGGTCAACAAGCGGATCAATACCATCGAAGTGAAATTCGGCAGCGAAACCGTCCGTGCCTATAAGTTAAGTTATGAGCGCAGTGCCGCCACTGGTTTTTCGAGGTTAACGGAAGTCCGCGAGTTCGGCAGGCCGGCCGTCGATGCGAGCGGCACCATCACCGGCGGGCTATCGCTGCCGCCCCATGCGATGACCTATCAGGACGTGGTGAACCAAGCCGGTACGCCGTCGTTTCAGGGCTTGGAGTGGGAGTTGCCAGAAGATAGCCTGAATGAGGTGCACCGAGGCGACTTCAATGGCGATGGTCTGGCGCCCGATTTCTATCTTCCGCCAACGGCATATCACTTGCGAACAACTGGTGGACAAGGTCAAAATGACATCTACGGCTGCAAAACTTGGCTGTCGCTGGCTACGGGCCAATCATCGCCGCCAAATGTGGCGGAGAGCGACGTCGAACAAACGCCCCCTTGTTCCAACTATCAACCAACACCCTTGCCTGACGACGCCGCAATCTCCAGTGCCACACGCAACTCTGATCCTGGCTCCGGTCATGACTTCGACGGCGATGGCGCCGATGATTTCGTAAGCGTTAAGATCGATAGAATCCACACTCCGTGCTGCGGTGGAGACGGTGAGAATATTTCGTACACCACCCCCAAACTGGAGTTTTTCAAGCTCGTTGGAACGAGCATGACGTCGTTCATGACCGTAACGTTACCTGGGTCATCCTCAAGCCCGGCGCCGTTCGATGGCGGCATCGCTGCCGTCGCCGATTTTACCGGCGATGGTGCCGCCGACATCCTAACCAGGAACGATCATCTGTGGACGAAATCGGGCTCATCCATGGTGATGCAAAACTGGCCGGGGCCAGTATTCCCGCAACCGCTCATCCATCCGAATTACACCATCGACTTCGAGCGCCGCGTCGATCAAGGCGATTTCAACGGTGACGGTAAAGCCGACATTCTCGTCCATCACTTCGATCAGGGTAACTGGCTCAGCCGCATCTACTTATCGACCGGAACGGGTTTTGCAGTGCAGCCACTGCAGATACTGTCCTGGCCGGGTTTGAATTTCGACACTTCGGCCTTCATCGTCGCGGATGCCAATGGTGATGGCATGACTGATGTGATCGCCTTTAAACGCATGATGGATGGCTCGGGATTATACAAGAGCTATCAAGTTCAACAACTCCTCTCAACGGGACAGGCTTTAGACCTGGGCACCCCCCCAACTTTCACACTTGCTGGCTTCGATGCCATTCCAGCCACCGGTTTCTTCGGTGAGGTCATCAAGGGCGGCAGCGGCAACAGTGTGTACCTGCAGCGATACATTGCTCCCCTCATCCAGGGCATCAACATCAATGGCGATGGCCGGATTGACTTCATACTTCCCGGCAAGAATGACCAGATTGGCCGCAAAGCTTACTACATTGCCCGTTCGAACGACGCAGGTTATGGGCTGGGGCCGGTCATCCGGCCGTTGACGGACACTGAGGATTTCAATCGCTTCGCACCGCAAAATCTGGTGGACTTCACCGGCGATGGCCTCACCGACCTTTATGACGCGTCGTCCGGCCTCAACATGCGGATCAACAGCAGCCCAATCCCTGATCTCTTGCTCTCTGTGAAACAGCCGCTCGGCGGCAAGCTCACGGTCGCTTACAAATCGTCCGCCGGTGCGCCCGATACCATCATTCCGTTTGTGATGCAGATGGTCAAAACCATCACCAGCGACGATGGCCGCGGCAACGTGACCGAGACGGCGTTCAGTTATGAAGGTGGAAAATGGAGTACGGCCGAACGCCAATTCCAGGGCTTCCGCACCGTGACCGCCGAACTGCCGTCGATCGGCGATGGCAAGCCCAAGGTGACGACCACATATCAGCAGTCTCCCGGCTGCCTGGGGAGGTCATCCAAGTCCGAGTCGTTCGACAACACCGGAACATTGTTGTCGGATGTCAACGAAGGCTACACCATCGATACTAACCTGCCACTCATATGCCCCAATACGTCGACGCGGGCTTCGACCTATCAGGGAGCTGCCGCCAAGACTGTCAAGACCACACGCGATTTCGATCTCTACGGCAACGTGTCTAAAACCATCGATTATGGCGAGTGGACGAGCGGCACCGGCGGAGTGAGTGGTGACGAAAAAACCACCTGGTATACCTTCACTCCGCATCTCAACCGGTTTGTTGTGTCCTGCCCGGCCCGCGCGGTTGTGCGCCCCGGCATCAATGATACCGCGGCCACTCCCCAGTCCGATGTGCGGACCTATTATGACGGGGTGACAGCCTTCACCGATCCGCCGGTCTCGTGCCAGCCGTGGAAAGTCCGCAAGCTGCTCGATGCCGCGGACGCCAATATCTATGCCGAGACGTCTTGGACTTATGATGCTTTTGGCAACAGGAAGACGGAAACCGTGCTCACTGGTTCTCCGACCGGTTCCTCCTCGGATACCACGAGCTTCACCTATGGCACGGCCAGCAAGCTGTTCGTGACCGAGGTGCAGACTCCGGCCGCGGGATTGCGCACACAGACCCGATGGGATGAAGCTTGCGGCAAACCTGTGGCCGAGGGCGGCTTCAATGGCACCGTTCCAAGCAGCGGCGCGGCCAGCGGCGAGGTGACGCTGAACACCTACGATCAGCTCTGCCGCCTCACGCGTCAAGACCGGCCTGACGGCGACTTCACCGACATCACCTATAATCTCGACCGTCCAACGTATGATGCCACCTCCCAGTATATTCAAACCGACAGGCACGGACCCACCACCACCAACAGCATCGTCTGGTCACGCGACTATCTCGACGGCTTTGGCCGCAGCTGGCGAAGCGTGGCGGAGGGTGCCGATCCGGGGAAGAACATCCGGATCGATACCGATTACAACCAGCGTGGCGAAATCGCCCGCATGTCGGCGCCGTATTTCGAAGACGCCACACCACGCTGGACCAGCTATGCCTACGATGCGCTGGACCGCCTGACGCGGATCACCCATCCCGATGCGGCCTTCTCGAGCCTGTCCTACACGTTGCCCGCCGCGGCATCGACCGACGTCCTGGCCGTCAACGTCACCGACGAGAACGCCCACACCCAGAAGTTCGTGCTCGATGCCTCGGCCAAACTGACGAAGCGCACCAAGGACCGCAATGGCAATCCGGTGACGACGCAATACCGCCGCGATGTGCTGGGGCGGATCGATCAGGTGACCGACCCGCTCGGCAACCAGTGGTCCTACCGCTATGACTTGGGCGGGCGGCGCGACCGGGTGGTGGATCCCGATCTGGGGACCTGGACCTACAGCTTCGATCTGGCCTCGAGGCTTCTGACCCAGACGGACGCGCGCAATGTGGTGACCGCACTCGCGGAGTATGACGGGCTGTCCAGGCTGAAGCGCAAATGCGTCAGCAAGCCCGGCATCGCCACCGAGATCACCCGGAACACTTACGACCAGCCGCAGGCGGGTTATTCCAACCTCGGCAAGCTGACCTCCGCCTGGCGCGGCGTGGCTGGTGTCAACGCGGCCTGCACGGCGGTGCCGGCCAACAAGGTCGAGCGTCTCTATGACCATGATCTCTCCGGCCGCCTGGCCCGCGAGCAGCATCTGTGCATCGGCCCGGCTTGCGAGACCAAGACCTTCACCCACGATTATTGGCCGAACGGGGCGCTCAGGCGCAAGAAGCTGCCGGGCAGTACCTCCTGGGTTGACGAGCGCCTCTACGATGCGGCGGGCAGGCTTGATACCCTCGACAATCTGGCCACTGCCTCCGGCACCCAGCCGGAGCTGTTCATCTCGCAGATCAGATACAACGCCAGGGGCCAGACCGAGAAGATCACCTATGGCAACGGCGTCATCACCGACTTCACCTACAATGCCGACCGTGGCTGGCTGAACCGGATTGTGACCACCAAGGCAGGCGTCACGCACCTCGACCAGACCTATGTGCGTAACCCCAAGGGCATGATCCTGGAGATCGCATCGCCCGATCCGGCCAGCGCCTGGACCTATGATTACGACGAACTCGACCGGTTGCGGTCCGCCGACCGGGCTCTGGGAACGGGTGAGGACCGCATCTACGCCTATGACGATGCCGACAACATGACCCGGAACTCCGGGCTGTGTGCGGGATCACCGAACATGATCTATCCGGCAGCGGGAGCGGCCCGCCCGCATGCGCCCACGAGCATCTGTGGCAGCCCTGTCACCTATGATGCCAATGGCAACACGCTCACCTATGATGGCGATGGCGCCTCAGGGCCCATCGCAACGCGCACCTTGGTCTATGACGGCGAGAACCGCCCGATCACCGTCACCCAGAACGGCAATTTGGCGGCCTTCGCTTACTCGCCCGACGGCGAGCGGGCCTCGAAATCCTACAACGCCGCCGTCACCCATTATCTCGGCAATGATGCCGAGTGGCGCATCGACAGCAGCACCCCCGGCGGTCTGCTCACCGCCTATCTGCACCCGGACGTGAAACGCACCATCGACTTCACGCCGCCGGCGCCGATCACCACCACCAACTGGCTGCACAAGGACCACCTCAACTCCAACCGCGTGCTGAGCAGCCTCAACGGCAACACCCCGGAGCTCTACACCTACGGCCCCTTCGGCAAGCCCTTGGGCCTCGCCATCCGCGGCAAGGCCTATATCAACGAGCGCTACGACACCGAAACCGACCTGCAGTACCTCCACGCCAGATATTACGACCCCAACCTCGCCCGCTTCCTCTCCCCCGACACCTGGGACCCGATCCTCGCAGGGGTCGATATCAACAGATATGCCTATGCCGGAAATGATCCGGTGAACCTCAGTGATCCGAGTGGGCATGTGATGAATCTAGGTGGCTTGCTCCACGATCATCCGAACGACAAAGAGCGTGACAGATATCTGGAAAAGCAGGCCAAGCACGCCGAAGAAAGGCGGCGCGCTGCGCTTGAAGCAAATCCAGACGCAGGGCGAGATGTTCTTGATCATTGGACCAATCTTGCTGCTGATTACAGAAGCTTGAAGGGACTCTCATATGAAATTCTGCATGAACAACATAACAAGGAATTGATGGGGCAAGCGGCGGGAGCTGTGGCTGCATTCGGCGGGGCGCGAGCTTTCAATCCGGCAACGGGGCGCTTTGAAACCTCCAGGCTGGAATTTGAAGCAAGAAGGAAGATAACTGGAGTGCAGAACGGCTCTCCCACAAAGAAGGTCCATGGCAACAGCCTCGAAACTGACAAGCCGACAACAGGTTACGTTATAGTTGATAGGACTACTGGAGAGGTCCTAAAGTATGGTGAAACCACTGCTACGCCACCCTCGAAACGCTATACAGGTTCGTGGTATCAACGCAACAATGCAAGAATGGATCCGGGAACCGAGATGACTTCAAAGCCAGCCGCCAAAGCTTGGCAGTCCTACGAAATAAGGGCATATGTAGAGAGATATGGCGGGCTGCCTCCCTTGAACAAGGGCTATCAGTGATGCGCTTCTGGTCAACGACCGAGTCTACG
>JANLTS010000313.1:0-7345 GCA_031363045.1 Hyphomicrobiales bacterium | reverse complement strand
TCTGGGGGTCAGGAGTTCGAATCTCTTAGGGCGCGCCAAACCTCCACCATTCCGGAACAAAAGCGGGCACTTTGGGCCGCTATTGACGCAGGGCTCCCGCACGTTGTGGCCAGAGCCCGCCGAGAACTCTTGTGCGACTTTCGTATTGAGCGCGGCATTCGTCGAGATGGGCGGGAAGCGGTCTGCCGTTTCTGCAACAGGTGGGATGGCGAGACGATCAAACCGGACCCTCGACAGGGACGCTACGAGCCTGCTGTTGAGGCGGAACTATTCTGGCGCGAGGCGAGTCGTGCTTAGAATTCATGTCCTGTCGGCGAGGCCGACAAGTGATCGGCAGCAGCTGACCGCTTTGGACTGAATCGTTGATCCTGCCGGTCAAGAAATCAAAGCTTAAGGCCCTGAACGGCCATGACTTTTGCGACGCAAGCGTCATCTGACATGCGGTCCATGAAGGGCCTGATCGCGGGATAGTCTCTCCACGTCTTTGGCAGGTTCTCCGTCCAGCGCACCATGGAAAAGGCGTAGGGATCAGCGATGCCGCGCCTGCCACCAACCACATGGCGCGCGCCCGTCAGCAGCGTATCAAGGTGCAGCATGGCGCGGTCGATCCGGGGATACGCGGCCTCGCGGACGGCCGTCAGGCTTTCGGCATCACGCTTGGTCGTATACCGCTGCGGCGCGAAGAACGGCCAGAAGGCGGGATGCATGTCGCCGGTCAGAAAGGCCAGCGCCTCGTCCATGTCGAACTCGGCTTCCGGCCCTTCGCCTGCGCCAAGCATGGCTTCGGGGTGCCTGGCGGCGATGTATTTCAGGATGGCATCAGCCTGCGTCATCACTCTGGGGCCGACGTCCTGCAAGGCCGGAACCATGCCCAGGGGGTTGATGCGCCGATAAGCGTCTGACGACGGATCAACGCGTTCCGCCTCATAGGGGGCACCAATCCATTCCAGCACGATATGTGGGGCCAGGGCACAGGTGCCGGGGGCGTAGTACAGCTTCATTGGTCATCCTTTGCTACAAGCGCCATCTTGCCACCGGCGTGGCCAGCCTCGCCCAGCCGGTGCGCCTCGGCGGCATCGCGGAAGGGGAAAGTGCGCGCAACCTTCAGCGGCTGCAAAGTGCCTGCGTCGATCTGCCGGACGATTTCTGCCAGCACCTTCCCGCTGGGCGGGGTGAACACAAAGATCCCAGTCGCCCCGATGGCGGCAGCCTTGCCCACGTCGGGCGGCATGGCGGTCGAGATCAGGCGGCCACCGGCCCCGAGGATCGCCCATGACCTACCTTGTGTCTCGCCCCCGATCAGGTCGAAGACCACATCGACCGGCCCGACTTCCTCGAACCTTTGGGTGCGATAGTCGATGGTCTGATCTGCGCCAAGGCTGTGGCATTCGTCGCAGCCCGGGCCGGACGCCGTGGCGATGACTTGAGCCCCCTTCGCCTTGGCGAGCTGGATCAGCCAATGGCCGACTGCGCCCGCAGCACCGTGGATCAGGACGCGCTCACCTAATTGGACCCCAGCCGCATCCAACGCTGTAAATGCCGCCTGCGATGTCATCGGGATGGCGGAGGCCTGCACGAACGACAGCTTCGCAGGCATCGGGGCCGCCTGGTTTGCGTCGATCAGCACGAAGTCGGCATGGGTGCCGCCACGCCCGAACTCGGGGTAGGCGCAAATCGCGTCTCCGATGCGGAAGGTGGTCACACCCGGTCCCGTCGCCTCGATGATGCCCGCACAGGCCCAGCCGAACGTCACCGGCAGGTCGCGACCGATCGCGCGGGCCATGGCCCCGCTGCGGATTTTCCATTCGATCGGGTTTACACCGCTGGCTTTCACCCGAACCAGAATATCGTTGCCCTGCGGTGTGGGCGTTGCAATGTCATGCTCCACCAACACGGACGCGTCGCCGAAGCTGGGGGCCTGTATCGCCTTCATCATGTGTCCCTTCATGTCAGCAGCGGAAAGGCGACCGCGCCTGCCGGGCTGGCCCAGTTCTTGACCAGTTCGGCGACCATGGCGTTGGTGCTGGTCAGTCGGACGCCCGCCGTCTCCATCCGCCGCCAGGACATCTCCTCGGCGATCTGGTTGGTCGACCCGCAGGCGTCGCAGACCACCTGAACGTTGTAGCCCTCGTTCAGAGCGTCAATCGCCGGGGCCACCATGCAGACGTCCGTGGTCACCCCCGCCATCACGAAATTCCGCTTGCCCGTGTTGCGACAGGCGGCGGCAAACGCCTCGTCATCCCACGCGTTCACCACGCCGGTCCGTTTGACCCGGGCGGCAAAAGCCTCGGGCGCGATATCGGCAAGTTCGGGCATCAGTGGACCCTGCACATTGGTGTTGGTTTCCTGGCTGGAGGTCAGGACCAGCGGCATGCCGGTGCCGATGGCGAACTTAGCCAGAATGATCACGTTGCGCCGCAGCAATTCCAGCGGAGTCGTCGCCGCCCAAGTGTTGGTCCCAACCTGATGGTCGATCAGTATCATCGCAGTGTCGGTCAGAGAAAATCGCTGCATGTCAGGTGTCCTTTGATGAACGTCCCTTCTTTGATGCTCCGGAACAGGCCATATTGGAAATGAATGATCTTTCACGAGGCATGCAGCAAATGAATGACCGGCCTGACCTGAACCTGCTTGTGGTCTTCGACGCCGTTGCACGGACTGGGTCCGTCACTGTTGCGGCAACACGTTTGTCACTCAGCCAGCCTGCGGTCAGCCATGCGCTGAACAGGTTCCGCGATGTGACGGGTGACCCGCTGTTCGTTCGAAACGGCAACCGGCTGGACCCTACGCGGCGGGCCGAAGCGATGATCCCAGCGATCCGGCGGATACTGGAGGACGTCAACATGGTGCTGGCACCATCGACCTTCGATCCGCCGACATCAAACCGCACGTACCGCATCGGAGCGAGTGACTATGCGATGATGTCGTTCCTGCCCGCCATCGTCAGGTCGATCCGCGCACAGGCACCCCATACGCGGCTGGACATCCAGTCGATGGGTGAGGGAACGCTCGCCCGCCTTGGCACGGGTGAACTTGATCTGGCCTTCTTTGGCGGGGATGTGCCGAATGGCCCGCTCAAGTCGCAAGAATTGTTCCGCGAACGCTTCATCGGGCTTTTGTGCGTACGCCACCCCCTTGCCATCAAGGCGGGGCAGAACACGGTCACGCTGGAGGACTATCTGGCCTTTCCGCATGTGATGGTGTCCTTCCGCGACCCAAGGCAAAGCCCGATAGACCAGCGCCTTGCCGAGATGGGCAAGGAACGTCTGATCGCGGTCGCCACGTCCAACTTTGCCAGCAACATCGCCTCGATCAAGGATACCGACCTGATCATGTCCCTCCCCTCCAGATTGGGCGGTGTGGCGGGACGTGGCGACCTGATCCGGTTTGACCTGCCGATGGAGGTGCCCGACTATGCCTACTCCATGCTCTGGCATCCCCGCACCGATCAGGACCAATCAGTGATCTGGTTGCGCGATGTTGTCGGTCGCATCTTCAACTGAAAGTCGAAGGGACGGAGATCGCCGACGAACGGCCGGTTCGGTGAAGCCGCACCGCGGCATGCAAACCAGGCTGAACGTCAGTTAAGGGCCGTTAGCTTCGCTTGTGGTCGGCGCAGGTAATGACTGGAATATCCACAACAGCCGCCCTTGATGAACCAACCTGATTGTGTCACTTGTTAGCCCCAAGGGGACTGCGCTGTAAGAATTACAAAGCACTTACAATGACATAGCGGTGCCCAGTTTCATCCTGTCCGGCGCGCCATTTAAACTACTAATCCTTCTAAAATTTTTGACTGCTTCAACATTGATATGATGGCCGTGGTTTGCCAAAGCTGTTTCCGGGGCGTTCTTGAATTTGTAGATAGCGGCCTCGGAAAGGCTCTTGGTACGGGTAAAGTAATTCGCAAGAATCAGGATTGCCGTCCCAAGTGTGTGGCCAGTGATCGACACGATTTGCGGAATGGGGCCGCCCCGGCTTCCGACAAGAGCGTGATGGCCGTACCCCTTAGGTCATTGACATGAAGCCGCTGCGCCGGATCTTGACCATAGGGACCCGAAGATGATCCCCCCAAATGAGGAGGCTTCGGCGTTGAACTCACGCGGCGAGTTTGGTTGCCGTCATCGTCAGACCATCTGAGGCGGACCAGATCGCCGTATCGCCACCCGGTGTGAATGGCGAGAATCACTGCTCACCGCAATTCAACAGGCGCATTCTTCATGAACCCTTGGAACAGCGTCTTCAGACCAAATCCTTTCAAATCAGCCGCCGCTATAGAGGCGTTCGAGGCCTTCCAGCAGATTGCGGGCAATTCTCCCCTTGGATTTGAAATCGGTAGCTCCCTGTGAAGTCGCGCCCTTGATGCAGGTATTTGCCATCCATATCACCATCTTCCATCATGGTTGCGTCAACTCGTGATGAGTTGTCCCTTGCCATTCAAATTGGTGTGGAGCGGCCGCTAAGCTCTGGGTCTCGGTATTGGCGCAGAAGGCCAGGTTGACATCGTGCAGTGCCGTGCCGGTGGTGCGGCGGTGCATGAGTTCGGCACGCTGGAAACTGACCGGAAGCCAGCCGGCCAGTAAGCTCGCAATGATGGTAAATAATGGATGAGTGGGGCATCGACAATTGCTTCACAGGTTTCAGGAAAGAATTATCCAATAATGATGTTAGACGGAGAGTCCTCCAATTCGTATCGAATTGCCGGAGGTAACTTAGGATCGATTTAAGCTCATTATGATCATGTGCGTGGTCGAAGCCAACAGCAAGCTTGGTTCGCGTCAGCATAGTGAGGTACGAAGCGATGGGGATGTTCGTTAGACAATTCAAGTGTGCGGCAATCATGTCTGTAAGCCTGTCTGCCGCTGCAATCGTTCTCCCGCTCAACAACATTCAGGCGCTCGCGGCCGAAGTGAAGAGCACGCATGCCGGACATATGCATATGCCGGCGGCTCCCGACGCCGGGAGTGGCACGGACGGATTTATCGCGGCGCCCGTCACCTATACCCCGACAATCTGGCCCTATGTGCCGCCGACTCTGGGTGACGGTTCCGACGAAAGAGGCGGCAAACCGCTGGTGCGCCCGCTCCCTATCATAGAGTCAAATTTCTATACCACTCCGTGGAAGGTGATGCCCTACTTTCCTCATCCCGCACTTGGCGAGGCAAAATTTCGAACGCACTGCAATTTCTCGCATGTTGCCAATGACGATCCCATCGTAGCGCCAGGCCGGCCAGGCGCCAGTCACACCCACATGTTCTTCGGCAATACGATGACCGACGCGAACAGCACTTACGAAAGTTTGAGAACGACAGGTGGCAGCACCTGCGGCGGCGGAAAATTGAACCGGTCCGCATATTGGTTTCCCGCTGTCCTCAAAGACGGCACAGGGCAGGATGGGAAGCCGGGGATCATAAAAATGGACGTAGCCACCGTCTACTATTCGACTCCGGAGGTCCGGAGAAAGCGGCTTACCAGACTCTACAGAGGTTTGAACTTCGTATTCGGTTTCAATCCTGGAGATCCGGACGACTTGCGGCAGAAGAACGAAATTGCTGAAGCCAATCGCATCGGTAATTATGGCTCCTACCGTTATGGCGGGACTGGGTTTGGCGGATGGAAGTGCGAGATCGCAAATGGAGCCAACGAGCACTCGCCGGTTCCATCTTCGCCGTTTCAACCCTATCTCAGAAACGCCGATGGCACTGCCACGCTGACGTGCCCGGCGACGGAATCTATCGTCGTTTCGGTGACCTCACCCGCGTGCTGGGACGGAAGAAACTTATCGAGTCCCGACGGCCGCAGTCACGTCAGGCAGGCCATCCGTGAAAGCAATTCAGGTCTCGGCGGAATTTGCCCACAAGGATGGTATGAGATTCCGCAGCTGTTCGTTTCGGTATACTTCAGTCATATGGGCCCTGAAGACTACAAGGAATGGTATCTCGCATCAGATCGCATGGACCCCGACAAGCCCTTCCTCAATGGTCAATCATTTCACATGGACTGGTTCGGCGCCTGGGACAATTACATCATGAACAGATGGATGATCAACTGCATTGGCATCAAAGTCGGGCCCTACGAGGGCAATCCCCACAGTTGCATTGACACACAGTTCGGCGATGGTACGGCTGGAATTGTGCAGAACGCAGCTCCCGACAGATCACGCACACCGCAGATCGATCTCAAGACGAAGTGGGTGAATATGGGAACCAGCCGGTACGTGCAGGTTCCCTAGGGCAAGGCGGGTTAGCCGGATCATCAGGCCCAAGATGCGTGGAATGCCAATTACAACCACATCCGTGGTCGCGCGTTGCAAAAACCCTGTCAGCCAATCGAAGCGCCAGGCAAGAGCACTGGCGCGGCACGAAGCGGTGGGGCAGACTGCATTTCATGTGCAATCTTTACAGCCTCAACAAGGGACAAGCGGCGATCATCGAGATGACGCGCGCCATGCTGGACCAGACCGGCAACATGCCACTGCTGCCCGGCATCTTCCCCGACTATTCCGCACCCATCGTGCGCAACACGGATCAGGGCCGCGAACTTGCTCTGGCCCGCTGGGGCATGCCGTCTCCAGCCTTCGCGCTCAAAGGCCGTAATTCCGATTCCGGGATCACCAATGTGCGCAACACTGCCTCGCCGCATTGGCGTCGCTGGCTCAATGTCGAGTCGCGCTGCGTCGTGCCCTTCACCAGCTTCTCGGAAAATGAAGTGTTGGCCGATGGCTCACGCCCGCCGGTGTGGTTTGCCTTGAGCGAAGAACGGCCACTCGTCGTGTTCGCCGGCATTTGGACGCGATGGACGTCGGTTCGCAAAGTGAAGGAAGGCGAAACCACCAACGACCTCTTTGCCTTCCTCACCACCGAGCCTAACGCCGAAGTCGGTGCCATCCACCCCAAGGCGATGCCGGTCATTCTCAGTACCCACGCTGAAATCGAGCAGTGGCTGACGGCGCCAACAGCCGAGGCGCTGAAACTGCAGCGGCCGCTTGCCGATGGCACTCTCGAGATCGTGGCGCGCGGACAGAAGACGGACGGAACGTAATTTCCTTCCCGGTTGATTACCGTGCGCGGATCATTCAGATACAGGTCTTCAGAGGAACGCAATTCATGAACGTGAATGGACGCCACTACCGTACCATCTGGCTGAATCAAGATGGCTGGGCAGTTGACATCATCGACCAGACAAAATTTCCGCATGTGTTTGAAACCGTCACGCTGCGTAACGCAAACGATGCGGCGGTGGCGATCAAGGACATGCTGGTGCGCGGCGCGCCATTGATCGGCGTCACCGCCGCTTATGGCACGGCCTTGGCAATGCGGGAGGATGCGAGCGATGCGGCACTGGC
>JANLTS010000300.1:0-2884 GCA_031363045.1 Hyphomicrobiales bacterium | reverse complement strand
GTTTTGCGCTGGTTGAGATAAGTAAACTTTATCATTTTCTCATAAGACTACATCAGTACAACTCTGCGATGCAATGAGCATGTATGTCCACTCCTAGAAGGATAATCACCATGCCTAGGCATAGCATCGTCAAGCGCATTGCCCGTCATTGCCGCAATTTTGCCTGCCATCAAGGCGGCAACATCACATTGATCGCCGCGCTCACTTCTGTCCCGGTGCTCGCCGCAGTTGGCGTGGGCGTCGACTATGCCCGCATCTCGCGGGAAACAGCGGCCTTGAGCGCCGCAGTGGATACGGCGTTGCTGGCGACCATCAGCTCGGAGAACTCCAAGCTCACCGGCCTTACCGACGCCCAGAAGGCAGCGCGCATGGTAACGCTGAAGGCCACAGTTTCGCAGTATCTCAAAAGTAACTACAGGTCCGAACAGGGCGACGGATCCGACATCGATGCTGACCTGGTCATCAGCGGCGACAAAATTACCATGACAGCCACGCATAAACTGCCAATGAGCCTCATGAGTGCGCTCGGCATCAATTCCGTCGATGTGACCGTCACGTCCGAGGCGGTGAGAAGCTTGGCCGTCACCACGCCGATCGAAATGGCGTTGGTGATGGACACCACGGGTTCCATGGGTTCAACCTATATGGGCCAGGCGAAGGTTGCTGCCCGTCAACTGCTGACCACCATCTATGACGGTGACAAGACGGCGAAACCAGAAAATCCCAACATCCGCTTGTCGCTGGTGCCATTCGCAGCGGCGGTGCGGCTCAACAAGTCGGCTTATGATTTCAACCTGGACTGGATCGACACCACCGGTGCGTCATCGGTTTCCCGGCTCAACTTCTCGGATGCAAGCTGGCACAACTACATGGCCTGGTCGAAGATGAAAGTCGGAGGCACCACGCTGGCCTGGAACGGCTGCGTCGAAGCGAGGCCGCGCGGTTCCGCCCCCTTCAACTACAATGTGAACGACGAGCCGCCGACTGGAGGGGACAGCCTGTTCGTTCCGTATTTTGCACCGGATGAGCCAACGTTCAGCGGCAGCACCTCGGATCCGTATAGTTTCGACAACAGCTATATCAGCAATTCTGGCACCCCTTCTGAAACGACCGGGATCTCGACGTCGACATCATCATCGAACCACGCCAACCGCCAGAAGAACGTCAACAAATACAACAACAAGTCGATAACGGCCGAATCCAGCAGTGATTATGGTCCCTGGTACAATTGCGCGGCCACGCCCGTCGTGCCGATGACCTACAAGCGGTCCAAGATCGAAGACGGCATTACCGCCATGTCAGCGAACGGGAACACACTCATTGCCGAAGGCCTCGCATGGGGCTGGCGGACCCTGTCACCCGGCGCACCCTTCACCAAGGTTGAAGCCGGCCCGACGATTGCTGCCGACATGATTTCCTCTTACGACAGCAAATGGAAGAAAGTCCTTGTGCTGATGACCGACGGTGAGAACAACGTGTCGGGCGGCCTCAACACTCTGAACGGTTCGTCCTACAGCGCCTATGGCTTTCCGAAAGTGACGCCGCTGGCCAAGAATCGCTTCGGCACGACCACTTCGTCTGCCGCAGAATCGAAGCTTGATGACGCGATGCTGGAACTTTGCACCAACATCAAGGCTGCAGGCATCGAAATCTATACCGTCGCCTTCCGCGTCAATACACCGACCATCCTCGACAATCTGGAGGAATGCGCTTCGGAACCCGCGAACAAGCATTTCAGCAAGGCGGCGGATGGCACTGAACTCGCGTCGGTTTTCACGGCGATCGGTGAGAACGTCAAAGCCAATCTGGTTTACCTGAGCAAGTAAGATCACCCCTGACTTTCCAACCATTGGAGATTGATATGAAGTACCTCAAGACCAAGCCGTTCATCCTTGCCCTCTCACTCCTCAGCGTGACCGGTGTTCTCGCCGTTTCGCCTGCCTGGGCTGATGTGACGATTACAACCGAGGAGGAAACAGCCGTCACCGACTCGAGCTCGGACCCGGCCGAAGATGAAGACGTTCGCAGCGCCTCGGAAGAGACCTGCGACGAGGTGACCAATTCACACCTGCGGGTTTCACGCTGCTAGGCGCTGTCAAGTTCACATCAGATTGCAAGTGGCGCGGTCCCTGCTGGGGCCGCGCCGACTTTCCATTGCACGATCACATATTCGGGTAGTTCGGCCCCTCGCCACCTTGCGGCACCACCCAGTTGATGTTTTGCGACGGGTCCTTGATATCGCAGGTCTTGCAGTGGACGCAGTTCTGGTGATTGATCTGGAAGCGCGGCGACTTTCCGTCCTCCTTAACCACCTCATAGACACCGGCCGGGCAATAGCGCTGGGCGGGCTCGTCCCAGGTGGGGAGATTGACGCCGATCGGAATATCCGGGTTCTTCAGTGTCAGGTGAACTTTCTGATCTTCCTCGTGATTGGTCGCGGAGAAAGCAACATTGGTAAGTCGATCAAACGAAATGATGCCGTCGGGTTTCGGATAATCGATGGGCTTTGCATCGGCGGCCGGCTTCAGCGTGGCATAGTCCGGCTTGCCGTGTTTCCAAGTACCGAGGCCGAAGCCTAGCAGCTGGTTCATCCACATGTCGAGGCCGCCCAGCGCCAAGCCGCCGACGAGGCCGAGCCTCGACCACATTGGCTTCACATTCTTCACCCGCTTCAAATCCTGATAGACCCAGGATTTGCGGTAGGCATCCTCATAGTCGCGCAATTCGTCGCTTGAGCGGCCGGCGGCAAGCGCTGCCGCAGCCGCCTCGGCCGCCATCATGCCGGTCTTCATGGCATTGTGCGAACCCTTGATGCGCGGCACGTTGACGAAGCCCGCCGAGCAGCCAATGAGTGCACCACCTGGGAAATACAGTTTCGGCACCG
>JANLTS010000262.1:0-2457 GCA_031363045.1 Hyphomicrobiales bacterium | reverse complement strand
GGTGACGGCGATGCCCTTGGCCTTGGCCTGCGGAATGCTTAAGTGGTCATAGCCCACCGAATGCGTGGCGATGATGCGAATCGAGGGCGGCAGCGATGGGATAAAAACCGGCCCCAGCTTGTCGAATGAGGTCAGCAGGATGGCGTCATGCTGGGCCGCCTGGGACAGAACCTGTTCCAGCGACAGCGGTTCGTCATCGCGGTTGAGAGTGGCGCGGAACATCTCCGCGATGCGGCGTTCGACGTCCGGCATCATTTTCCGCGTCACCAGGATGCGGGGTTTCTCCGGCCAGGCTTCCGCCATCTTTGCCTCTTGATCTTGGATGATTATGTTATGCTGAACGTATGTGACGCATTGCACCACCGGTGCCAAGGAGATTCAAGATTGAAATATGCATTGCCGGTCTTCGCTATTCTCCTTCTCGGGGCAACGGGAACCCAGGCGGCGATTGCGCCTGCTCCGCATCGCGCCATCTATGACCTGACATTGCTGCGCGCCGGTGACGGCGCCAACCTGCAATCGGCCACCGGAAGGCTGGCATTCGAGATTCAAGGATCGACCTGCGAGGGCTATACCGTGAGCTTCCGCATGGTGGCCAAGTATCGCCCGAGCGAGGGTGCGGCGACCTTGATCGATACCCAGAGCACCACCTATGAGGGGCCGGGCGCGCTGGATTTCCGCCATCAGGTGAAGGAAATGATAAACGGCCAGATGAAAGACGAAACCAAGCTGAAAATGACGAGGCCGGCAGCAAACCAGGAAGGCAAGGGTCAAATCACCTCGAAGGGCGATGAGAACTTTACAGTCCCCGGCGACACATTCCTGCCGATGCAGCATCAGCTCCGGCTGATGATGCTGGGCGAGGCCGGCGGTGGGCGCGATTCGAGCGTGGTCTATGATGGCTCGGATGGTGCCAAGACATTCCAGGCCATATCATTTGTCGGAAAGACCAAGCCACCGGGCTCGATCACGCGGGATGCGGCGGACCCAGTCGCGGCACCGCTGAAGTCGGTTGGCGCCTGGCCCATAACGGTCAGTTACTTCTCTGCCGAAAAGGATCAGTCAACGCCTGACTATCAGGTGAGTTTCGATCTCTACGAAAATGGCGTGGCGACCGGGCTGGTGCTTGATTATGGCGACTTCGCGCTGTCGGGAAGGCTCACCGACCTCACCATGTTCGATATCTCGGAATGCCCCTGAGGGCGATGTCCAGGAACATTAAACCCGCACCGGGCACGGACGTCTCGCAGGGCGATGAGGTCGCGGCGTTTCTGGCCGAGGTGCAGAAGCTCCCGCCGGTGGCTCCGTCGGACAAACGTGGGCGGCTGGTGCTTGCCATGGACGCGACGATGAGCCGCCAGCCCAGCTGGGACACCGCACTGGCGATCCAGGGAAGCATGTTCGCCGAGACGGCGAAGATCGGTGGCCTTGACGTGCAGCTGGTGTATTTCCGCAGTTTCGACGAATGCCGCGCCTCGAAGTGGAGTTCCGATCCTCAGTCGCTGGCGAAGCTGATGACGGGCATCCAATGCATGGGCGGTAACACACAAATTCTTCGGGTGTTGAAGCATCTGCGCGGCGAGGCGAAGGCTGGCAAGGTCAACGCCTGCGTCTATATTGGCGATGCCATGGAAGAAAACCTCGACGGGCTTGCGCATGTGGCCGGTGAAGTGGGCATGCTGGGAGTTCCGGTGTTCATGTTTCAGGAGGGGCGCGATCCCGTGGCCGAGGCAGGTTTCCGAGAAATCGCCCGGCTGACGCGCGGCGCCTACTTCCGCTTCGGGGCCGATTCGGCGCGAACCTTGCGTGAACTGCTGAGCGCCGTCGCCGTCTATGCGGCTGGTGGTTATGCAGCACTGGCCGATCATTCGGCCAAGCAAGGCGGCGCCTCCAGGCTGCTTCTCGAACAGATGAAATGACAGAGCGGGTGAATGCCTAATTTTTTCATTGGACTGGTGATTGTGGTGGGCGGTTGGTTCCTGATCCGCACCTTTGCCAATGCCCAGCCAGCCCAGCTGCGCGGGTTGTCGCGCAAGATCGCCGGTGGCGCCATCATCGCCTTCTCAGGTTTTCTTGCGCTGCGTGGACAGATGAACATCGCCATGCCGCTGTTCATGCTGGGCTTGGGTGTCATGGGCCAGCAGATGGCCTTTCCCAATGGCATGCCGTGGAACCGCAAGACACCCGGGCAGACCTCCAAGGTGGCGACCAGCATTCTCGCCATGGTGCTCGACCATGATTCGGGCACGATGGATGGCGAAGTGCTGGCAGGACCATTCAAGGGCCGCAAGCTGGCCAGCCTGACGCTTGCTGAAGCCCAGAGGCTACATTCACAATGTGCTGCCGCGACAGACCAGAGCCGGGCGCTGTTTGAAGCTTGGATGAGCCGTTCAAAGCCTGAGTGGCGCGAGCAATGGAAAACCCAGCAGACGTCCAGCGCCGCCGCCTCCAGCGGCA
>JANLTS010000207.1:0-8047 GCA_031363045.1 Hyphomicrobiales bacterium | reverse complement strand
CTGGCGATTGCCGGCGAGCAGAACACCTTGGCGTCGGGCTTCGACAGGTTGATCTCGATCGAAAATCTCACAGGCTCCGAAAACGATGACATGCTCACCGGCAATGCCAAGGCGAATGTCCTGAATGGCGCAAATGGTGCTGACATTCTCATTGGTGATGCCGGTAGCGATGAACTCATTGGCGGCGCGGGTGACGACCTTTTCAAATACTTGAGTACCAGTGACGCCACCAACTCGACACGTGACACAATCGCCGATTTCACCGATGGCGACGACAGAATCGATGTGTCGGATATCGATGCAAAAACCTCCTCTGGTGCTGATGACGATTTTATCTTCCGCGGCACGGCGGCATTTACGGGGGCGGGCCAAATCCGCGTCGAGAAGTCGGGGACCGACACGATAGTCTATTTCACCACGAACTCCTCGGTTGGACCCGAGATGGTTCTCATTCTTGAGAACACTGCTCCGGGACAATTGACGGCCCAGGATTTCATCCTCTGAGTCGGTATCCCGGCCAGCCCGTTTCTGTTGCGGGACGAATCCGTTTGGATTAGAAGTGTTCGAAATAACGAACAGGTCGTTCCATGCATCAAGGTGATATCACACCGGCCGAAGCCTTCCAGCGGCTCCAGAACAATCCGTCCGCCGTCTTGATCGACGTGCGCACCCAGCCCGAATGGGTGTTTGTCGGTGTTCCAGCCGTCGAACGGCTGATCCGCCTGTCGTGGCAAGTTTTCCCGTCAATGCAGGTCAACGGCCAGTTCGTGGCCGAAATCGAGCAGATGGGATTGCCGAAAGAGACCGAAATTCTCTGCATCTGCCGCTCCGGCGCCAGGTCGGCGTCGGCGGCCTCGGCCTTGACCCAGGTCGGGTATGCCAATGCCTGGAACGTCGCCCAAGGGTTTGAAGGCGACAAGGATACAACTGGCCATCGCGGCACCATTGGCGGCTGGAAGGCCGCTGGCCTGCCGTGGGTTCAGAGCTGAGAAGGAACCTTCCCCTTGAAGAAGCATAAGTCCGATCCCAGCACTTGGGGTGACGCCACAAAGCTGGTGCGTGGCGGGTTGGATCGTTCGCCGCATGGTGAGACGTCTGAGGCGCTCTTCCTCAATTCGGGCTTTGTCTATGATGAACCCGAAACCGCCGAGAAACGCTTTGCCGGCGAGGACGATGGCTATGTCTATGGCCGCTATGGCAACCCCACCGTCACCATGTTCGAGGAACGGCTGGCATTGCTGGAAGGCGCCGAGACCTGTTACGCGCTCGCCTCCGGCATGGCCTCGGTGTTCGGAGCATTGGCTTGCCAGTTGAAGGCGGGTGACCACCTGGTGTCGTCAAAGGCGCTGTTCGGCTCGTGCTATCAGATCGTCACGGCGATCCTGCCGCGCTTCGGCATCAAGACCACACTGGTCGATGGCGCCGACATCAAGGCGTGGAAAGAGGCGATCACCACGGACACCAAATGTGTGTTCCTCGAAACGCCGTCGAACCCGACACTCGATGTGATCGATCTCGAAACCGTCTGCGGCATTGCCAAGTCGAAGGGCGCCAATGTGGTCGTCGACAATGTCTTTGCGACGCCAATCCTGCAGCGGCCCTTGCCCTATGGTGCCGATGTCATCGTCTATTCCGGCACCAAGCATATGGACGGGCAGGGCCGCGTGCTGGGTGGCGCCATCATGTCGACGCGCAAGTTCAAGGAAGACTTGCTCAAGCCTTTCCTGCGCCACACCGGTCCTTCAATTTCGCCGTTCAATGCCTGGATCCTGCTGAAAGGCCTGGAGACGCTGAAGCTCCGCGTCGAAGCCCAGTCACGCGCCGCCCACCAGGTGGCTGAGGCGCTCTCTAGCCTCAACGGTGTCACGCGGGTGATCTATCCGCATCTCGATTCCCATCCGCAGGTTGCCCTGTCGCGAAAGCAGATGAAGCTCGGCGGCACGATGGTGACGTTTGAAGTGGCGGGCGGCAAGGCCAAGGCCTTCGACGTGCTGCGCCATCTCGCTATCATTGACATTTCCAACAACCTCGGCGACGCGAAATCGCTGATGACCCATCCAGCCTCGACCACGCATCGCAATATCGGAGCCGAAGCCCGTGCCATGATGGGCATCACTGATGGCATGTTGCGCCTATCAGTTGGGCTTGAGGATGTCGGCGATCTGATCGGCGATCTCAACCAGGCAATGTCAGCCTGACGTGACTTTCGCCGGTTGGCTGGAGGCCAACAGGTGGAGGAGTGCCACAGCCGCGCCAACGCCACCGGCAATACCGAGGACGCTCAGGCCCTGCCAGCCAAGCAGTCCGCTGCCAATGCCGGACCCGATGGCGATGCCGACATAGATCATCGCCGCGTTGAGGGCCAGCGCCAGTGATTGAACCTGGGGTGCGATGACCACGAGACGCGACTGTTGCGGGGCCATGAACACCCAGCCGAAGCAGCTCCAAATGAAGATCAGCAATGCCAGGCCAACGGGTGACCAGGGGATGACCGAAAACAACGGCATCAACGCCATGTGGGCGATGCAGATGATTATCAAGGTCCGTTGCGGGCCGATGCGGTCGCTAAGGAAACCGCCAATGTGGTTGCCGATGACCGCACCGATGCCGAACAGCACGAAGTAGAATGTGCGGGTTTCAGCGTTTGTCCCGGCCGAGGCCTCGATCAACGGTCCGAAGAAGGTGAAGACGATATAAACCGCCGTCATGATCGTGGCGGTGAAGGTGACGGCCAGCATCAGCCGCCCATTCCTCAGTGCACTGACAATGCTGCCAAGCGTGGTTGGCTGGAAGCTGATGTTGCGCGGGATGGCATTGAACAACACAACGGCCGACGCAGCGGACAATGCCGCCACGGTCCAGAAGGTCGAATGCCAGCCGAAACGGTAAGCAAGCCAGGCGCCCAGCGGCACGCCGGCAACCTGCGCTAGGGTGAGGCCCCCGAAAACCTTGGCCAGTGCGCGGCCACGCTGCTCAGGCGGTGTCACCGCCACCGCAAGTCCGGCGGCAAGTGGCGTGAAGAGGGCGGCGCCAAAGGCCACCAGCACGCGTGAGACCGTGAGAACCGGAAGTGACCATGCCAAAGCCGATAACACCGACCCGATGCAAAACAGCACCAGAGCGCCTGTCAGCACGGCGCGCCGTGAAAAGCTGCCGGTCAGCGCCGCACCGATGGGGGACAGCACGGCATAAGCGATGGCGTAGGCGGTGAGAATGATGCCGGCGTCGGCCTTGGAAACATTTAAGCCCTCGGCGATGGGCGTAATGACACCAATGACCACGAAGGCACCCATGCCGACGGTGAAATTGCCAAGCGCCAAAAGATTAAGCAAAGTCGAGGCTTTCGCCTGAGGCGCAAACTCAGGCATTTAACGGGACTCAGACGATCGCCGTTGCCACGTCGCGGATGGTGGTCTTGGCGAGCGAGGAATGCAGCGCGCATTCAGCCGCCCGCAACGGGGCCGAGAGGATCTTGCCAAGCTGCGCCGCCACCGGGCAAACGGACAGCGGATCGATCTTGTGCATGCGAAAGACGCTTTCGTCCTCCACGGCGAAATACACATCAGCCAGCGAGATCGATGCGGCATCGCGGCTGAGTTCGAAGCCACCGGAACGGCCAGCCACCGAACGCACCAATGTCGCCCTTTCAAGTTCCGTCATCAGGCGGCGGATCACCACCGGGTTGGTATGAACGCTTTGGGCGACGACAGCCGAACACACCGGCCCTTTGCCGGCAAACCGGGCAAGGACACTCATGGCATGGACGGCTACGATGAAACGGCTGCTCGACAACATATCAGTAACTCCGGGAGTTACATCGGCATGACCAGCGAAAAGGTCAAGCGAATATAGGTCCTATAGTGACCAATTGTTAACTGAGTCCGCCGAAAGCTGCGAGAACAATCAATGGAGAAGGCAATGCGCCGCTTCGATCTCGCTGTCACCTGTGTCTGTTGCGCGCTGCTGGGCTATTTTGCCTGGCATGCCTGGAAGGGTCCGCGCGGCTATCCCTATCAACAGGGACTGGAACAGCAATTGGCGATGCAGCAACAGAAGTTCGAAACCTTGCGCGAACAGCGCATCCGCCAGGAGGCCAAGGTATCGCTGCTCAGGCCCGAAAGCATCGACCCGGATCTCCTCGATGAAATGGCCCGCCGCAACCTCGAAATGGCCAGGCCCGGAGACGTGATCGCCATGACAGCGAAGTGATTTTCCTAACGAAATCCACAACGTAAACCGAAATCCGGTTAACAACTGAAAGCCCCTGCATTCTCAAGCGTTTAATGCTATGAAACGAGCATTGTTCTGGCGGGAGGATGCTTCGCATGGCGGTCAAGTCGGCCTATATCACGCGGAAACTGAGCAAGGCCGAGAAAGCTGAGAAGGCTGAAAAGCCCAACCTCAGCAACAGCGGCTTTTCAACCGAAGAAGAGCTCCACGCCTACAAGGAAATGTTGCTCATCCGCCGCTTCGAGGAGAAGGCGGGCCAGCTTTACGGCATGGGCTTCATCGGCGGGTTCTGCCACCTCTATATCGGCCAGGAAGCGGTCGTCGTCGGCATGCAGATGGCCCAGAAGGACGGTGATCAGGTCATTACGTCGTACCGCGACCACGGCCACATGCTGGCCTGCGGCATGGACCCCAAGGGCGTCATGGCGGAATTGACCGGCAGGCGCGGCGGCCTGTCCAAGGGCAAGGGTGGCTCGATGCACATGTTCAGCCGCGAGAAACAGTTCTTCGGCGGCCACGGCATCGTCGGCGCCCAGGTGCCACTGGGGGCAGGGCTGGCCTTCGCCAACCAGTATCGCGGCAACGACCACGTGTCGGTCGCCTATTTCGGCGATGGTGCCGCCAATCAGGGTCAGGTCTACGAGACCTTCAACATGGCCTCGATCTGGAAACTGCCGGTCATCTTCATTATCGAGAACAACCGCTATGCCATGGGCACTGCTGCGACCCGCTCGACCGCCAATTCGGAACAGCTGGGCGCCCGTGGCGGGGCCTTCGGCATCGTCTTCGAACAGGTCGACGGCATGGACGTGCGCGCCGTGAAGGAAGCCGCTGACCGCGCGGTGGAACATTGCCGCGCCGGTGAGGGGCCTTACATTCTCGAAATGATGACCTACCGCTATCGCGGTCACTCGATGTCGGACCCCGCGAAATACCGCTCCAAGGAAGAAGTCCAGAAGATGCGCGAGGAGCATGACCCGATCGAACAGGTGAAAGCCCGCATCCTCAACGCCAAGCTCGCCACCGAGGACGAGTTGAAGAAGATCGACGCCGACATCCGCACGGTGGTGACCGAGGCCGCCGAGTTCGCCCAGAACGACCCGGAACTCGACGCAAGCGAGTTGTGGACCGACATTTATGTGAATGCGTGAAGCGGAATTGAGCGGTGCTGACCATCCTCATTCCACTTGTCGCGATCCTCGCCGTTGGGGCCTGGGGAACGGCGGTATTTTCCGCCCTCTCGCTGGTGTCACTGGCGCCGAAGGGCGAGAAGCTTTCGACCTATTTCGCGCTTGGCTGGTGGCAGTTCGACAAGATCCGTTCACGCATTGGCCCGGCCGCCGAACCGCATCTGAAACGCTATCGCAACGCCTTCTTCGTCTTCTTCGCACTGATCCTTGGCATCATCGCCTCAGCGGCGCTGATCATCGTGGCAACGGCGCCCGGAAATTGATGTAGGATCGCCGCCATGACACTCGTGAAACCCAGAACCGCCACCTACGCCGATCTTGAGGCGCTGCCTGAGAACATGGTGGGCGAGATTCTGTTTGGCAGCCTCGTCGCACATCCACGCCCGGCCCGGCGACATGCTATTGCGGCAAGCCATCTCGGCATGGCGCTCGGCCCGCCCTTTAGTTTCGGGACTGGTGGACCGGGTGGCTGGATCATCATTGATGAGCCCGAATTGCATCTCGGTTCGCATGTTGTCGTGCCCGACATCGCTGGCTGGCGGCGGGAACGTTTCACCGAGACTCAGGAAGGTCCTTGGTTTGAAGTCGTGCCCGATTGGATTTGCGAAGTCCAATCGCCATCCACCCGTCAAAACGATCTTGGGCCGAAGCGGCGCATCTATGCGGCGTGGGGTGTCAATTATCTCTGGTATGTCGACCCGGCCCCCAAGTCGCTCGAAGTATTTCAGCTTCAGGGTGAAAGTTGGCTACTCACCCATACATTCATCGATCAAGAGGCGGTCTCGGCTCCACCCTTCGATGCCATATCATTTCCGCTTGGCCAGCTCTGGCCCTTCGACCCGCCCGCGACAGCAGACAGCAACTAGACGAGAGGCTTAAACCCACGATGCCCAATATCCTCATGCCCGCGCTGTCTCCCACCATGGAAGAGGGCAAGATCGCCAAGTGGCTCAAGAATGTCGGCGACATGGTGAAATCCGGCGACGTCATCGCCGAGATCGAAACCGACAAGGCGACCATGGAAGTGGAAGCTGTGGACGAGGGGCCGCTGTCGGCCATCCTCATTCCGGCCGGCACCGAGAACGTCAAGGTCAACACGCCGATTGCTGTCATTGGTGAGGCTGACGCGGTCAAGCCTGCGGCTATCACCCCCTCTCCCGCCGCGCGTCGCGCGTCGACCTCCCCCGCAAGGGGGGAGGTAAAAGTTACCACCTCTCCCCTCGCGGGAGAGGTCGGCGCATCGCCCGGCGATGCGACGAGAGTGGGGGTGGCAGCCGAAGGTTTTACCACATCGGCCTCGCCGATCACCGCAATCGGCGTGTTGACCTTGACGTTCTCGGTGCCGGCCGGAATGAGGATGGCCGACAGCGGCCCCTCGTCAACGGCTTCAACTTCCATGGTCGCCTTGTCGGTCTCGATCTCGGCGATGACATCGCCGGACTTCACCATGTCGCCGACGTTCTTGAGCCACTTGGCGATCTTGCCCTCTTCCATGGTGGGAGACAGCGCGGGCATGAGGATATTGGGCATCGTGTTCTTAAGCCTCTCGTCTAGTTGCTGTCGGCCGATGGCGGCGGGTCGAATGGCCAGAGCTGGCCAAGTGGAAATGAAATGGCATCGAAAGGTGGGGCCGAAACAGTTTCCTGATCGATGAATGTATGCGTAAGCAGCCAGCTTTCGCCCTGCCGCTGAAATACTTCAAGCGACTTCGGTGCCGGATCGACGTACCAAAGATAACCGACGCCATATGTCGCATAGATGCGCCGCTTGGGGCCAAGGTCAGTCTGACGGGTCGAAGGAGATTGGACTTCACAAATCCAATCCGGAACGACTTCAAACCAAGGTCCCTCTTCTGTCTCGGAAAATCTCTCCCGCCGCCATCCAGCGATGTCAGGGACGACAACATGCGGACCGAGATGCAATTCGGGTTCAAAGATGATTACCCAGCCACCCGGACCGCCAGTTCCGAGACTGAAAGGTGGCCCGAGCGCCATCCCCAGATGACTCGCCGCCAGAACATGCCGCCGTGCCGGGCGCGGATGAGTGACCAGGCTGCCAAACAGAATCTCGCCCACCATGTTTTCAGGTAACGCTTCAATTTCGGCGTAGGTTGCGGGCTTGGGATTTGGCTGGTTCATCGCAGCGATCCTAAATCAGTTCCCGGTGCCGTTACCATGGTCGCCACTGCCGCCACCGCGACGATGCCGAGAATCATCGCGAAGAATCCGATGAAAGCCAAGCGATACCGCCGCAGATGCGGTTCGGCGGCCGGGCCGATCCGTGTACGGATCGTCTCGAACCGCCACCAGCCGAGCGCGAAATTGGTCGACAGTTTCTCGCCCTTCGGCGCCAGCGATACGAGAGAAATGGCGGAAAATGCCGCCATTCCCCAAGCGCCAACGGTGAGGATTGCGACAAGCGGCATGAGGATGGTCAGCAACACTCAAGTCCGCCTCAGGCATTCACGTAGATATCGGTCCACAATTCGCTTGCGTCGAGTTCCGGGTCGTTCTGCGCGAACTCGGCGGCCTCCGTCACCACCGTGCGGATATCGGCGTCGATCTTCTTCAGCTCGTCTTCGGTGGCGAGTTTGGCATTGAGGATGCGGGCCTTCACCTGTTCGATCG
>JANLTS010000195.1:0-21166 GCA_031363045.1 Hyphomicrobiales bacterium | reverse complement strand
CGGACTTCCAGCTTGCCCGCGAGAGCGGTGGGTGCCGAGGCCATCAGCGAAGACCCGAGCCTGGTAATCACCACTTGATCGTCAGCCACCAGCGAGATCGCACGGAGCCTTCCGGATGTGCCGCTGCCATGATGGTCGATCAACCGCAATACAAGGTCTGATTTGCCGCTGCCCGGCTGACCGAGCAGCAGAACGCCGTGGCCATCGACGGCAACGCAGCTGCCATGGATGACTGCGACGTCAGGCATCGGGGGCCACCGGAATGCGGACGGTGAAACGGGCGCCCAGCACCGGCTTCTCGCCAGTGGCATCGGCTTTGCCGTAACGGTTTTCCGCCCAGATGCGGCCCCTGTGGGCTTCAACAATCTGCTTGGAAATTGACAGGCCGAGACCGGAGTTGGAACCGAAACTGCCTTCCGGCCGGTCGGTGTAGAACCGCTCGAAAATACGTTCGAGATTGTCCGGCCGGATACCCGGGCCGCTGTCATCGACGCGGAGCTCGATGTCGCCGTTGATCTTGCGCAGGCGGACATTCAGCTTGCTGCCCGGCTTGGTGAAGGAGCGCGCGTTGTCGATCAAGTTTCGCGCCACTTGGCCCAGCCTCGAATCATGGCCCATCACCATGAAGCCCCGAGTCTTGTCGGTGCCTTGCGGGAATTTCGCGGCTTCATAAACGATCTCCGCCTGCTCTGGCTTTCGGGTATCGTTGGCATAGGTGACGATAGTCTGGACCAACTGGCCCAGATCGAGTGGCCTTGTCTCGGTGCGCGCCAGTTCGGCATCGAGCCGCGAGGCATCCGAGATATCGGTGATCAGCCGGTCGAGGCGTTTGACATCGTGCTTGACGATATCGACGAGCTTGTTGCGCTGTTCGTCGTTCTTGGCATAGGCCAACGTCTCGACAGCACTTCGCATCGAGGTCAAGGGATTCTTCAGTTCGTGCGCCACATCGGCGGCGAAGGCTTCGATCGCATCGATGCGGTTGTAAAGCGCGTTGGTCATGTCACGCACCGCACCCGAAAGATCGCCGATCTCGTCGCGCCGCGAGCTGAAATTCGGAATCTCCACGCGCTTGTTGATGCCGCGGCGGACACGCTCGGCAGCCGCCGCGAGCTTGCGCAGTGGCAATGCGATGGTCGAGGCGAGCAGCACCGACAGCAGAATGGTCACCAGTGCCACGAAGCCGAAGGTCATGAATACAACTCGCCGTTCGGCCCGCAGCACGCTGTCGATTTCTCCACCGGTCGTAGACAAAACAAGCGCACCAAGTACAGCGCGGAACCGCTGCACCGGCACCGAGACCAGAACGATGATCTGCCGCCGGTCATTGAGCCGGACGACACTCACCGTGGCGCCATTGAGGGCCGCCGCGACTTCCGGAAAATCCGTGCCGTTGTCGAGGCCATATTCGATGTGCATCGGGTAATCATAGGAAAAGGCCCAGCTGATCAGCCGGTCCCACAATGCTGAGATGCTATCGTCATTTCGTTGGTCGAGAGGTGGCAGGTCTGATTGGACGATATCGCCACGGCTGTAGAGGAAGCGGCTATCGACGACGAGATTGCCACCCTTATCAATGATGCGGGCCCTCACCGTCGTGTTGGCAAGCAGCCGCTTGAGGATTGGCCCCGCCGTTTCCGGATCGATGGGAAAATCCAGACTGCTCAACTGGTCGGCGTCGGGCAACGTGTCATCGGTGCTGGGATCGAGAGAATCCGGATCGATGACAATATCGCCGGTATCGACGGTTGCCGAACCGGCAATCGCAGCAGCGATGATCTGCGCCTGTGTGGTGAGGCTCTGCACCCGCGCATCGATCAGTCCCTGGCGGAACTGGTTGAAATACAGAATGCCGCTGACCAGAATGATGAGGCCAAGGAGATTGAGCAACACGATACGGCTGGTGAGACGCTGCGGCGCAAACCTCCAGAACCAGCTATCGGGTTTGGCTTTGGCCGCAAGACCCCCATCCGCGTTCTCGGCCGAATCCTCGACATCGGCGCGTTCGGTGGAGTCGATAGTCTTGACCTTGTCCAGCATGTGAGATCAGGCCCTTGGCCTTGTCGTCCTATTGCTCCTTGAAGCGGTATCCGACGCCGTAAAGTGTCTCGATGCCATCGAAGGTCTCGTCGACGGCGTTGAACTTCTTGCGCAGGCGCTTGATGTGGCTGTCGATGGTGCGGTCATCGACATAGACCTGATCGTCATAGGCCGCATCCATCAGCGCATCGCGGCTCTTGACGATGCCGGGGCGCTGGGCCAGCGACTGCAGGATGAGGAATTCAGTGACGGTGAGCGTCACCGGCTTGCCATCCCAGGTGCAGGAATGGCGGTCGGGGTCCATGGCCAGCTTGCCGCGCTCGATGACTTTGGCGGCCTCGGTGGGTGCAGCACCCGGCTCGCGGTTGACGATCCGGCGCATCACCGCCTTGACGCGCTCGACCAGCAGGCGTTGCGAGAACGGTTTCTTGATGAAATCATCGGCCCCCATCTTGAGTCCGAAGAGTTCGTCGATCTCTTCATCCTTCGAGGTCAGGAAGATCACCGGCAGATCGGATTTCTGGCGGATGCGGCGCAAGAGTTCCATGCCGTCCATGCGCGGCATCTTGATGTCGAAGATCGCCATGTCGGGCGGATTGTCCTGCAAACCTTGGAGCGCGGTGGCACCGTCATTATATTTGGTGACGCTGTAACCCTCGTTTTCGAGCGCCATGCCCACCGAGGTCAGAATGTTGCGGTCGTCATCGACCAGAGCGATCGTCGGCATCTTCTTGTTCATCCTTTGAAATTCCCTATCTCTGGCACTAGGAGCCGAACTGGAACAAAATGTGGCGGAGATGATAGGGGCTCTTGGTAAAGATTGCGAGGTCAGATGATGGGCATGGACAGAAGCTTTAGCGGAACCGAGGCGCGCCGGCTGCTGCGCCGGGCCAGAACCGCCACTTTGGGCACCTTGAACCGCGAAGATGGCATTCCTTATGGCTCGCTGGTCAATGTCGCGACCGACGTGACGGGCTGGCCCTTGATCCTTGTTTCAACCCTGGCCTGGCATACCAAAAACCTGCTGGCCGATCACCGCGCCAGCCTGTTGGTGGCCGAGCCTCCGGCCACGGGCGATGCCTTGACTGGCCCCCGCGTCACCGTCATGGGCCGTTTCGTCAAGGTTGATGAAGCGAGATTGCAGCGCCGTTACCTGGCGCGCCACCCGGCAGCCGCGCTCTATGCAGGATTCGGAGATTTCGCCTTTTGGCGGCTGGAGCCGCTCCGTGCCCATGCGGTGGCTGGATTTGGCCGGATCGAGACCATGGAAGCCGATGAGGTATTTCCATCAGCGATTGACATGATCTCGCTGGAAGAAGGCGCCATCCAGCACATGAACGTTGACCATGATGACGCAATCCAGCGCCTCGCCGTGAACTTGCTCGGCGCCTCGCCCGGAAACTGGAAGATCGCTGCAATCGACCCTGATGGTGCTGATCTGTTGCGGGGTGAAGAGGTTCTGAGGCTTACCTTTGACGCCCCGGTTTACTCACCTCACCAACTTCGGCGGGTGTTCTCGGACTTGGGACAGCGTGCCAAAAATGCGTAGAAAATGCCAAAAACTGATGTACGATACCGCATAAATCTGATGTGTTGTTAGCTTTAAGGCATTTTCTGCTTGCAAGCTGAGTATGTCCGGCCCTAGGAATCCTGCAGCCACCAGCAGGAGCCGTCACCCATGGATACCGCGACCGACAATCAGATCCGCTCCGAACTGACCCAGCTTGGTCTCAGTTGGATCGACCGTATCTCATGGAATGCCCCCGCTCCGGTGCTCTATCAGGATGCTGTCATGCGCGGCGAGGGGTTAGTGGCGGAAGGTGGCGGTCTCGCCGTATCGACCGGTCAGCACACCGGCCGCAGCCCCAACGACAAGTTCATCGTCCGCGACGAGACCACCGAGAAGACGATCTGGTGGGATAACAACAAGGCTTTGAGCCGCCCTGCTTTCGAGGTCTTGAAAGCTGACTTCCTCGCCCATGCAAGGTTGAAGGGCCTCTATGTTCAGGATCTTCTTGGCGGTGCCGACGCGCAATTCCAGCTTCCCACAAGGGTCATCACCGAGCATGCCTGGCATGCATTGTTCATCCAGCACCTGCTGATTGAACCGGTGACCCGTTCAGACTTCACGCCGAAGCTCACCATCATCAACCTGCCGAGTTTCAAGGCTGACCCGGATCGTCACGGCACCCGTAGTGGCACCGTCATCGCCCTTGATCTCAAGAACGGCCTCGTTCTGATTGGCGGCACGCAATATGCGGGCGAGATGAAAAAGGCAGTGTTCACGGTGCTCAATTACCTGCTGCCGGAGCGCGGTGTCATGCCGATGCATTGCTCAGCCAATGCCGGGCCAAATGGCGATAGCGCTGTGTTTTTCGGACTCTCCGGCACCGGCAAGACGACGCTCTCTGCCGACCCGTCACGTACGTTGATTGGCGATGACGAACACGGCTGGTCGCAAAACGGTGTCTTCAATTTCGAAGGAGGCTGCTACGCCAAGGTCATCAAATTGTCGAAGGAGGCCGAGCCGCAGATCCACGCCACCACACAGATGTGGGGCACAGTGCTGGAGAACGTGAAGATTGATCCCATCACGCGCCAACTCGATCTCGACGATGCCTCGGCAACTGAAAACACCCGCTCGGCCTATCCGCTCTCGGCCATCGCCAATGCCAGCCCCACTGGCACGGCCGCAGTGCCAAAGACCATTGTCATGCTGACCGCCGATGCCTTCGGCGTGCTGCCGCCGATTGCCAGGTTGACCCCGCAGCAGGCGATGTATCACTTCCTCTCGGGATATACCGCCAAAGTGGCGGGCACCGAGCGCGGCGTTACCGAACCGCAGGCAACATTCTCTACATGCTTCGGCGCCCCCTTCATCCCGCGCGATCCGAGTGTCTATGGCAACCTGCTGCGCGATCTCATCGCCCGGCATGGTGTCTCTTGTTATCTCGTCAACACCGGCTGGACCGGTGGCGCCTATGGTGACGGCCAGCGCATGCCGATCAAGGTCACCCGGGCGTTGCTCAATGCGGCACTCGATGGCCGTCTCGAAACTGCCAAAATGCGCACCGATGCCAATTTCGGCTTTGCTGTTCCAGTCGCGGTCGAGGGTGTCGATCCCGCCATCCTTGATCCGCGCGGAACCTGGGCCGACGCCAAAGCCTATGATGCGATGGCCCGCAAGCTGGTTGGCATGTTCATCAAGAATTTCTCCCGCTTCGAATCCCGGGTTGATCCTGAGGTTCGGGCCGCCAGCCCTATCACCCAATTGGCGGCGGAGTAGCAACCAAGCCCCTTGCCCTCGGCCCCCAAGCGGAGGAGAACGGACCCCCATCCGCCTCTGCCGCTTGGCCTGAATGCCTTTTGTCCTGACCGCTACAGATAACTCGACATTGATCTTGCTGGTGCTCGTTGCGGGCATCGCCGGGCTGGCGCGCGGTTTCTCGGGGTTCGGCGCCGCCCTGATCTTTATGCCTGCCGCCAGCGCCCTGGTGACGCCTGCGGTGGCGGCACCGGTGTTATTGATTGCTGACGCTGTTCTTGCGGCGGGCTTCATTCCCGCCGCCTGGCACAAGGCCAGGCGCAAGGATGTGGCGGTGATGGCTGCGGGCGCCATGCTCGGTGTTCCGCTTGGCACCTATATCCTGAACCACGCCGATCCCTTGCCGTTGCGCTGGGTGATTGCAGCCTTGGCTTCTGCCATGTTTGTGCTTCTGGTTTCAGGGTGGCGTTACAGAGCTGCGCCGAAGCCACCCGTCACGATGGCGGTCGGCGCCATCGCCGGGCTGTTCGGCGGCATGGCGCAATTGACCGGCCCGCCGGTTGTCGCCTATTGGCTTTCCGGACGCGAAGACGCAGCGACCGTGCGGGCCAACCTCATTCTGCTGTTTGCCGCAACGACAGTCTTCACCATCGTCTCGTATTTCGTGTCCGGCCTGCTGACACTTGACGTGGCCGCCTTCGCCATTGTGGTCGGGCCGCTCTACGCACTCGGCCTGTTTATCGGCGCCAGGGTTTTCAGGTTTGCCAGCGAGATTGTCTTCCGGCGGATATGCTATAGCCTGATCGCCCTTTCAGTCATGTCGAGCCTGCCTGTCTGGCAGTGACCGGGGCTTGTCAGGAGGTCTCGTGCTCAACGCAGATTCTCTGTGAATCGGCGGCCGACAATGGCACGTTCAACAGCATGCAATGGTGCGGACCGCTTGAATCGGCGCTGCGGCCCTTTTCGCGGAAGAAACGGCAAGTGGCACAAAGCCCGAAGCTCTTGAGCTGGCCGCGCGCCAGCTCAGCTGCCAACATTTCCTTCAATCCCCTGGCCAGCCGACGCCGGGTCTTGTTGCCAAGCTCGCCGGCACTATCGGCCATCTGCTTCCATGGGTCCTTTGCCAGGACTGCCTTGCCCTGGGCCGTCAACACCAGAACAATGGAGCGCTTCTCGCCGTCACGGGCTGATTTGGCGATGAAGCCCTTGCTCTCAAGCGACTTGACCGTCTGCGAGATGGTGCCCTTGGTGGCGCCCAGATACTGGGTGAGAGCTCCAGGCGAATTGGAGAAGCCATTGGCGCGATCGAGATAGCGCAACGCCTCCCACTGGGCGGGATTGAGCCCGTCATCATGTTCGCGGGCCCGCATCAGCCGGGCCAACCGCTCCAGCGGCCAGACAATCATCCCGGGTGAAACGTCGTCATCGTCTTCGTTGGCCATCACAGCACTCATGGTATCGAGTCGAGATTATAATTGCATCTTTTGACAGGGCGTGCGACAGAAAACAATCAGTATCGAATCGATACTGATTGTTCACAACGGGAGAATCGTAATGAAGAGTTTTTTGCTGTTGACCGCCGCCTGCTTGCTGGTCACACCAGTCTTTGCGGGCAGTATCGAAAGCAAGTCAAATCCGCAAGCAAATGCCAATTTCGATATTGTCCAGGCGGCCGTTAAGGCAGTCGATGGCAAGCTTGAGTTCATAATCGCCGTAACTGGGATAGCCGGCGCTACAACGCCCGAGACCACGGGCGCAATGGCCGGAAGCGCAGTTCATGCCTATGTCTGGCCGACTAGTCTCGATTCCTCAGCAGTTGGTTTCGATACGAAACAAGGAATCGTCGCATTAGCCGTAACTGCACATCCTGATTTTGATGACACGCCAAAATACGACGAAGATGGTGACGGCAACGCGGCCAATGACGGCCAGACGTGGCATAGCCACTGGGTGGTTCTCGTCAAGGATGACGCATGCCCGTCCGGTCTGAAGGTCAAGGATGTCGCCCCAGGCGCTGCGGTCAAAATGCCCGTCACTGCGCCCGGCGTGCCCCTTCTCCTCGACAGCCCCGGCATCAAACCGGCTGTTGCCGGTTCCACCGTCTCGATCTCCGTTCCTATGCCGGAAGGAGGGCCAACCATGTCCTTTGATGGCGTGGCGGCGGGCCTGCGGGTCAGCCAGGCGATGGCCGCCCCGCTGCTGTGCGTTACGGAAGTCTTCAAAGTGGCGTCGGGAGACTTGAGTCTGCCTGGCCGCGTGGCACCCTGAGCGATCAGGATCCGATCAAATCCTGCACTGCCTGGCGCTGTTTCGTTGTCAGGTGCAGTCCATGCTTGGTGCGGCGGTGGAGAATATCCTCCGCCGTCAGCGCCCACTCGGATTGGCGCAGATAGGCGATCTCGCGCTCATGCAGCAACCCGCCAAAGTGCGAGCCGAGATCCGCGAGGCTGGTCGCCGTGCCGATCAACACCTTGGCCCGCGTGCCGTAAAGCCGCGCATAGTGGTGGGCGAGCGCCCCGGGCAGCCAAGGGTATTCACGCTTGATCCCTGACAGGAAGGCGTCGAAGTCGCCGTTGGCCATGTCGCCCCCTGGAAGCGCAGCATCGGCTGTCCAGGTTGGCTTCAGTTTTGGGAAGAATGGCTGCAGCTTTTCGAGCGCATGCTCGGCCAGCTTGCGATACGTGGTAATCTTGCCGCCGAAGACCGAGAGCATCGGCGGCGTTCCGTCGACGTCAAAGACATAATCGCGTGTCACGGCGGAGGGATTGGCGGCATTGTCGTCATAGAGCGGGCGCACGCCCGAAAACTGGTGGAGGATGTCCGCGCGTTGCAGCGGCGTCTTCACGTAGCGATTGACCGCCGCCAGCAGGTAATCGATTTCGGCTGGCTCAATCGCCACGTCCTCTGCCCTGCCGTCGTAGGGTATGTCGGTGGTGCCAATCAGCGCCTTGTCGCCCTCGTAGGGGTTCACAAAAACTACCCGCTTGTCGTGGTTCTGGAACAGATAGGCCTGTGGCCCCGTCCAGAATTTCGGGACGATGATGTGGCTGCCTTTGACGAGGCGTACCTTGCGGGCAGAATTGGCACCCGTTACACGGCCGATGACATCCTGAACCCAGGGCCCCGCCGCATTGACCAGAACATTGGCCCGCACCCGGGATTTCTCGCCAGCGGACGAGGTGAGTTCAACCTCCCATTCGCCTACCACGCGCCGCGCCGATGTGACGGCGGTGCGGGTCATCACCGTGGCGCCCCGCTCGCGGGCATCCATTGCGTTCAGAACCACGAGGCGCGCATCATCGACCCAGCAGTCGGAATACTCGAAGGCCCTAGTATAGGCCTCCTTGATCGGTTCGCCCTCCGGTTCGTTTCTGAGGTCGATGCGGCGGCAGCCGGGAAGTTTCTTTCGGCCGCCCAGGTGATCGTAGAGGAACAGTCCCAGCCGCACCATCCACGCCGGGCGTTGTTCGGGCGAATGCGGCAGCACGAAGCGCATCGGCCAGACGATATGAGGCGCGGCGTTCAGCAGCACCTCGCGCTCAATCAGCGCCTCCCGCACCAAGCGGAATTCATAGTACTCAAGATAGCGCAAGCCACCATGGATCAGCTTGCCTGAGCGCGACGAAGTGCCTTGCGCCAAATCGTCCTTCTCGCAGAGGATGACCGAGAGCCCGCGGCCCGCCGCATCGCGCGCGATGCCTGCACCATTGATGCCGCCTCCGATGACCACGAGATCGACTGGTGCCAATTGTTGCATGCGCTAGCCGCCGTCAGCAGCGATTGAGCGCGGGTTCGCCCGCCAGATAGCGCCGCACTTCTTCGGCGGCGAGACCTGCAGCATAGCTCACGGTCTTAACTGAAGCGCCGGCCAGATGCGGCGTCAACGTCACATTCGGCAAGCTGAGGAACGGAGAGTCCGCCGGCAATGGCTCGATGTCGAAGGTCTCAAGCATAGCGCCGCGCAAATGATTGGAGGACAACGCATCGAGCAGGGCTGGATAATCCACAAGCGGACCGCGCGCCGTGTTGATGAAATAGGCCCCTTTTTTCATCTGCCCCAATGTTTCCGCATTGATCATCTTGGTGGTTTCCGCAGTGACGCGCGGATGCAGCGACACCACGTCCGATTCAGCCAGAACGCGGTCGAGCGAACACTGGATGACGCCGTCATTCAAGTCCTCTGCCGTCAACTGCACATAAGGGTCGCTGACCAGGATGCGGCAGCCAAAGACTTTCAGGAACTTCACCACGCGGCGCCCGACTTCGCCATAGCCAATCAGGCCCACGGTCATTTCCGAGAGTTCCTCACCTGCAAGGTCAGCGCGGTAGAGATCGCCGCGCCATTCGCCGCGCCGCAGTGAATCATGCCCGCGCGTGATGTTGCGGGTCTCGGTGAGGATGGCGCCGATGGTGAATTCGGCCACCGCACTGGCATTGCGGCCCGGCGTATTGACCACAAGGATTCCGCGTTCACGCGCCGCCTTCATGTCGATGTTGACAGGCCCGCCGCGCGACACGGCGACAAACTTGAGCTTGGGCAGGCGGTCCATGATGCCCGCCGACAAAGGCGCCAGATGCGTGACGAGGATCTCGGCATCACCAGTGAGTTCGACCACTTGGTCGGCGGTTCCCATATATTCCTTGAGGCCGTCCATGCCCTTGCCCGCATAACCGTGTTGCATTGGTTCGTCCGGCCACGGAAGATTATGCGCGGTAATATCCATGTCGAACAGCCTGCAGCGCTCGCGGATCGCGCCCTCGAACATCGAGGACAGCATGAAGTGATCGCCAATGATCGAAATTTTACGATGCACGATGTGCCGCCATTGCCCGCCACTGGGGCCGCATAGTTTCCCGGGTTTGCTTGTAGATGGCAAAGCCGCCATCATAGAGGTGGGTCAGTGAGGTGTCCGGCGAAGTGATTTCGCCCAGCAACGGGTCAACCCATTCGGCGGCGCATGCTGCCATGCCGGGATAAAGCTTCTGCTGCACCGCCGCCATCATCGCGGCCCCTGCAGCACCCGCCTCCTCGCGCTTGACGCTACGCACCCGAGCTTTGAGAACACTTGCCAGCATCAGACGAAGTGCGGTGGACCTCGCCGCTCCGCCCGTGACGCGCACTTCTGAAGGGATGTCACCCATCGCCGCATAGCAATCACGAGACGCGTAGCACAGGCCCTCGAAGACGCCGCGCATCAAATCGGCATAGCCCATTCCAAGTTCGAGGCCGGTGAACATGGCGCGTGCCGATGGCTCCATCACTGGCCCGCGCTCGCCAGCCTGCGAGATATAGGGATGGAACATGGCGCGGCTTGGCTGTGCCGCCAGCAATTTCTCGTCGAGGCCTTTCAGCAAGTCAGAGCGGCTGCGCTCTACACCTTGAGATTTCAACACATCGCGGCCGACATCCAGCAGCCAATCAATGTTGAGGGTCGATGCCATGTTGGACTGGATCTGCGCATACATGCCGGGCACCGGGAAGGCCATGGTGTAGCCGGACCGCTCGGCATTGAGCCGCACATGCGCCGCCGTCGGCGCGATTTTCATATGCATGCCGGTTGAGCCCACAATAGTGCAACCGGTCTTTCCTTCCAGGTCGAATAATCCGCCGCCCAGGCCAGTGCAAAGCACGTCGACATAACCAAGCACGATTGGCGTCCCGGCTTTGAGGCCGGTGAGGCTCGCGGCTCCCGATGTCAGGCGGCCCGCAACTTCCGTACCCTCGATGATCTCGGGCAAAAGCCGCTTGGCGCCAGAGGCCCCCAGCGCATCGAGAATGTGCGGCGCATAGGTGCGGGTCTCGTATTGGCCGAAAGTGAAATTGGCTTCCGATGGATCGGTGCGCCGATCTCCCGTCAGTTTGAAATAGAGCCAGTCCTTGCAATGAAACGACGTCGTGGCGCGGGCCAGCACCTCGGGGCGATGGCGGGTCATCCAGGCCAGTTGCATGCTCATCTGGCAGGCATTGACCCCGGTTCCGGTGCGCGCGTAATGCGCTGGGTAATCGGCATGAAGCGTAAAGCCCTCGGCGATTGCAGCGGCCCTCGCATCGAGCCATAACCAGGCCGGGGCAACCGGATCGCCCGCCTTGTCGGCCAGCCACATGCCGTCGCCCTGTCCGGTAACAGATATGGCGATAAGCCGATCCGCCAGATTGGGGACTTTCTCCGACAGCATTTTTAGCGTTACTGCCGTATCGGCCCAGGTCTGCGCCATGTCCTGCTCGGCCCCGCCATCGGCGAGCGTCGTATAGTGATTGGGTGTCGCGGCAGCCGCGATCTGCTGGCCATTGGTGTTGAAAGCCACGGATTTGATGACGGACGTTCCCGCATCAATACCGATCAGCACGCCGTCTGTCATGCCAGGCTCCCGCCATGGGCGATGGCCCTACCGGTTTGCGGATCGAAGAGATGGAGATCGGCAGCGGCAACGCTCAGCGATACGTCGCCACCGGTCTTCCGCGTTATCCGCTCATGCGCCACTGAAACGAAAGTGCGGCCATCAATGTCGACGGCCACATGCGTCTGGTCACCCAGCCACTGGCACGACATGATCTTGCCCTTGATCGGACCTTCGCCCAGATGCAGCGCATGCGGACGAATGCCGATGGCGATCTGCCTGGTTTTCGCCAGCACGTCGCGGACGTCGGAGGTCAAGTCGGACGCAGCGTACGCGATCACCGTTCCGCCGCCCACCGCAAAGCGCACGGTCTTCTCGTCGGTGCTCACGGCCGCATCAAAGACATTCATCGGCGGTTCGCCGATAAAGGTTCCGGTGAAGAGATTGGCCGGCCTGGCTTTGAGTTCGGCGGGTGTTGCGTATTGCTGCAACTCGCCGCTCTCCATCACCGCAATGCGGTCAGCCAGCGCATTGGCCTCGGTCTGGTCATGTGTCACGAGGATGGTCGTGCATCTATGCTCGCGCAGATAATGTTTGATGCGGCCGCGCAGGATGGCGCGCAGCTGCGGTTCCAATTGGCCCATCGGTTCGTCGAGCAGGTAGAGCCCGGCATTGCGCACCAAGGCGCGGCCCAAGCTGGCGCGTTGCTGTTGTCCGCCTGACACCGACGAGGGATAGCGGTTGAGGATGCCGGAAATCTCCAGCATCTCGGCCATCGCCTTAACTCGCGTCTGTTGCTCGGAGGCCGGAATCTTCGAGGACTTGAGCGCGAAGGCGATGTTCTCGGCAATCGTCAAGGGCGGATAAAGCGAATAGGCCTCAAACGCCATGGCAACGCCGCGCTGGGCGGGAGCCAGCTCATGAATGGCCTTGCCGTCGAGCGTGATGGTGCCGTTCGACACATCCTCGAATCCGGCGATCATCCTTAGCGTCGACGTCTTGCCGCAGCCCGACGAACCAAGCAACGCCACGATCTCACCGGGCTTCACAGTTAAGTTAAACCCCTTGACCGCATGCACCGCAGCCTTGCGCGACCGATAGATCTTGTCGACCTCAGTGATGACAAGTTCACCCATGGAGACGCTCACCTGTTTGACCGTCGAAGAGATGCGTTCCCGACGCAGCGAAAGTGGCATGCAGCTTCGATCCGGGTTCGGGGATTTTGATGGTGGAAGATGGCAGCGAGGCGAGGAACTCCCAGCCGCCGTCGGATTGCAGTAACAATACGGTGCGCTCGTTCAGTGGCGTCACCGCCATCACGGTTGCGGCCAACCCTTGCGCCGCAGCAATGTCAACGGCATCGGGGCGCACGCCAAAAGTCACGGCGCGGCCAGCGTGGCTGCCGTAACGCCGATCAATCGCCACATTGACACCGGCGATGGTCACGCTCACGTCGGTGCCTTGCGCTTCGATGCGTGTCGCCACCGTATTGATAGCGGGGTCGCCGAACAGCCGCGCCACACCAAGCGTCGCGGGTTTCAAGTAAATGTCTTCCGGCGTTGCCGTCTGAATAAACGTGCCACCACCCAGCACGGCGATACGGTCGGCCAACGCCATCGCCTCCTTGTAGTCCTGGGTGACATAGAGCACCGTGGCGCCGGTCTGTCGCAACAGGCGCGGCAGTTCCAGACGCATTTCAAATCGCAGCTTGGCATCGACATTGCGCAGAGGATCGTCGAGCAGTAGAATTTTTGGTTCGGCGGCCAGTGCTCTCGCTAGAGCCGTGCGCTGTTTCTGGCCATTGGACAGCTCACGTGGCGCGTGGCCCAGCACATGATCGATTTTCAACAGCTTCGCCACCTTGGCAACGCCAGCGCTGACAGCACTCTCGCTGGCGCCAGCGGCGCGCAATGGCGTTGCGATGTTTTCCGCTGCCGACATGTGCGGAAACAGCGCAAAGTTCTGGAAGGCCATGCCGATGCCGCGATGTTCGGGCGCAATGTCGGCAACATCATGCCCGTCAATCGAGATGGCGCCGCCGGTCGGTTCCTCCACACCGGCGATCAGCCGCAGCAGAATGGTTTTGCCGGTGCCGGAGCCGCCGAAGATGACGACGATCTCGCCGGCATCGGCCGTCAGGTTCAGGCCGTCAAACACTTTGAAGGAGCCGTAGGATTTGGCGAGTCCGTTGATTGTGAGCTGGCTCATCCTTTCACCGCACCCATGGAGAGCCCTTCGACCAGATAGCGTTGCGCATAGAGTGCGAGTGCCAGCGTGGGCGTGATCGAGATGATAATGGCGGCGGCGATCTGACCATACTGGATGCCGCTGGCGGTGACGAAGGCGAGCGCGCCCACCGTCACTGGCTGCTTGTCGGCCGAGGCCAATATCAATGCGAAGATGAAATTATTCCACGCGAAAATAAAAGCCAGCAGGCCAGCCGCTGCGATGCCGGGCCTCGCCAGTGGCACAGCGATGCGGGTGAAGGTCTTCCACCAGCTGTTCCCGGCGATGCGGTAGGCATGCTCGATGTCGGGGCTGATGTCTTCGAAATATCCGCGCACGATCCACAGGATCAATGGCAGGCAGATCAGCTGATAGACCCAGATCAATCCGATGTAGGTGTTGGTGAGGCCCAGCGTCTTGAAATAGAGGCTCAGCGGCAGCAGCACGAGTAATGCCGGTGCAAAACGGAACGATAGAAGCGTGAAGGCGATGTCCTCGCCGAGCCGGAACTTGAAGCGGGCGAAAGCGTATGCGGCGGGAACGCCCAGTACCAACGATAGCGCAACGGAACACGTCGACAGCAACACCGAGTTCCACATGTTCTGCATGAAGTTGAGTTGCAGACTGCCCGCCGCCGTGCGCAGCTCTCCGGTGATGAGGGCTGTATAGTTGTCGAGGATCGGCGTGAACGCCAGCGACGGCGGAATGCGCAGGATCGTCTCGTTCGTCTGGAACGACATCAGGAATATCCAGAAGATCGGGAACAGGAAGAATACCAGCACCAGCGTGATGAGCGCCGCGCGGAGAATTTTCTCAAGGGTTGATGTGTGGTCCATGGATCAACCCGCCCCATGCGCGCGTTCGCGCAGTTTCAGCCATTGCTTGATGAAGACATTGGAGAGCGCGTAGGTGATGGCCCACAGGATGATCATCAGCGCCGCCGAGCGGCCGACATTCGTCGCCTGAAAGAAATCAAGATAGGCCTGCACCTGGAACACCAGCAGCTTGTCGCCGGGGCCGCCTTGCGTCATCGCGTAGATGATGTCGAATTGTTGGATCGAGTCAAGCAGGCGGAACAGCGTGGCGGTGATGATATAGGGCATCAGCATTGGCAGTGTGATGCGGAAGAACACGAAACTCCGCGGCACGCCGTCAAGCGCCGCGGCTTCAAACGGTGCTTTGGGCAGTGAGCGCAAGCCCGCCAGCAAGAGGATCATGATGAACGGCGTGTAGACCCAGATATCGACCAGCAGTACAGTGAACAATGCAGTCGAGGGATCGGATGCCCACTTGAAGTCGGTGATGCCGATCAACGTCAGCAGATAGCTGAGGATACCGAAGTCCGGATGCGTCATCAGCTTCCACATGAGCGCTGCCAAGGCCGGCGCTGTCATCAGTGGAAGCAGGAGAAGAATGGACGCGATATTGTTGAAGCGGGAAGGGCGCTGCAGCAGCAGCGCGATGCCAAGCCCGATCAGCAACTCGAGGCCAACCGTCAAGGCTGCATAGGTGAGCGAGATATAGACCGTGTTCCAGAATTTCGGATCGAAGAAGAAGTTGAGATAATTGTCGAACCATATGAAGCCCTTCATCTGCGGCAGGTTCATGCGGTAGCGCAGCATCGAATAATAGACGGCCGTGAAGAACGGGATGAGAATGCCGATGCACATCAGGAGTGCCGGCAAGCTCAGGAGATAAGGCAAGGCCCGGCGCATGAAGCGGCTTTGCTTCACGGGAGCCTTGGATGATACGGCGGCGGTCATGTGATTGCGGATACTAGCTCATGTCTTACAGTGTTGAGAAGACGGCGCGCGGGGTCACCGCAGGGAGTCGGGTTTCCCGCGCGCCGGTCTCCACAGTTTAACCTAAACCGGCTTCGGCCAGTTTCTTGTCGATTTCGGCTGCCATGGTGTCGAGGCCTTCATCGACAGGAATTTCCTTGGCGACCATCTTTTGCAGGGTTTCCGACCAAAGCGTGGTGAGGTCGAAGAACAGCGGCTGGGCGGTGAAGTAAATCTTGGCACCCGGCGCCGAGACGTCATGCTGGTTGAGGTAGCCCGGATACTTGGCGTCGATGCGGGTGCGGAATTCCTCGTCCTTCCAGACCGAGGCGCGCACCGGATTGACGAAGTCCATCTTGCGGGCGCCGAACAGGTCATGCTCGACGGAGGTTGCCCACTGCATGAAGTACCAGGTGGCATCCTTCTGCACGCCAGCGGCATTCATCGCCAGCGACCAGATCCAGACGTTGGGGGTCGGAGCAGCCGCCGCCGGATTTGCCGCGAACGGCGCATAACCCAGGTTGCCGGCTTCCTTGTTGTCGCCGCCGTTCATGAAGTAGCCGAGAATATCGGCATCGAAAATCATAGCGGAGGCGCCAGCACCGAGGTCTGTGCCGACCTGGTACCAGGTGTAGGTCGACCAGTTCTTGGGGCCCGAATCCTGGATCATCTTCACCCAGTCGTTGTGGAAAGCCTTGGAGCCGGCCGAGTTCATCGCCGCCTTCAGCTTGCCATCGGTGACGTTGAAGTCCTTCTCGCCGAAGTTTGCATAGCCCGACAGGAAGCCCGGATGGATCGAGGCCCAGGAACGCGAGCCACGAACGCCGACGCCATAGGGTCCACCAAGATCCTTGGTGAGCTTGGCCGAGACTTCGACCATCTCGCCCATGTTCTTCGGCGGTTGCACACCAACCTTGTCGAACATCTTCTTGTTGTAGGAGATGTTGTTGAGCTCATAACCCCACGGAATGCACCATTGCTTGGCATCCGCCGAGCCGAGTTCGCCGCCGGGAACGCCGTTCCACGAGGTCGAAGCGCGTAGCCCCGGAAGCACGTCATCCCAATTGTAGTTGGGATTGGTTTTGGCCGGGTCCTTGATGTACTCATTGAGATCGGTGATCCACCCAGCCGGACCATAGGTCCAGGTCATGTAGGCACCAGTCATGAAGGCATCATACTCTGTCGAACCTGACGACAGAGCCGCCGTCACCTTGTCGAAGTAGACGTCTTCCGGGAAGATATCCCAGGAGATGTCCATGCCGGTTGCGGACTTGAACGTCTCGATGTTGGCGATCATCGCATCGGCATAGGGGTGCTTGTTGAGCAGAAGCTTCAGCTTCGAGCCCTTGTACTTCATCCAGTCGAAGTCGGCGGCCATGGCGCGGGTCTGCGCCTGGGTCATCAGGATACCGGCAGCAGAGGCCGAGAGGCCTGCTTTTCCGGTTGTCTTGAGCAGTTCGCGGCGGCTCAGCTTCTTGGCCACGAAGGCGTCGAAGAGGCCTTTTTCCTTATCATACATTTCCCATTCCTCCATATTGTGTGGGGTAGGCACGTTGACTTAGCCCGGTGCGGTTTTCCCGTTCTTGTTGCCGGGCTCTCGTCCCGGTTTGGCGGCTACGAGGCGCTTTGCAGTCGCTTCGTCGGTGATCAGGCCGAAAAGAAGTCCGTGCTCGAGAATGGCGCGGATGGCCTGAGTTTTTGACGTGCCGCCGGCAAGGGCGACAATCTTGTGGGATTTGAGGTCTTCAAAGCGCGGCGCCAGTGCCCGGTCCGAGACCGAGTTAGGCAGGTACACGCCTTGCCCGTTGAAAAAATGTCCAAGGATTTCGGCACATGCGCCAGTGCGCACGACTTCGTCGACGTCTTCCGCATCGACCATGCCGGCGGTGGCGATAAAGCTCTTGGCATCGACTTCACCGATTCCGGCGATGTAGATTTCCGCCCCGCGCGCCATGGCAATGACGTCGGAAACGCCATACTGCGCCTCCAGCACCTGGCGGTCCTTCGCCGTGTTGGCAAAGAACGGCACCGGCATCACATAAGCTTCGGCCCCGGTGCGTTCAGCCAGGCGATGGATCACATCAAAGGGGCTCGCCGCGAAGCGCCGGGTCAGTCCGCCCAGAAGTGAAACAAACTTGGTACCTTGTGCGGCAACGCTCGGCATCAGGTCGGCGGCGGCGGCCAGTGTGCGGCCATGGCCGATGCCGATCATTTTGTGGCGGCCACCCTCGATCAGGTTGCGGATGTAACGGGCGCCAGCCATGCCGAGGGTTCTCAACGGCAAGGCGCCTTCGTCGATGTTGGGAACAACCTCGCAGGTATGAAGTCCGTAGTCAGCTTTCAGCTTTTCCTCAAGCGCAATGCAACCGGAGATCGGACCTTCGACGAAGACGCGGATCAGTCCCTCGTTGCGAGCCTTGGCAATCAGCCGGTGTGCCTTGGTGCTCTGGATGCCAAGCAGTTCAGCCACCTCTCCTTGCGTCTTGCCGCCGGCGAAATGCAACCAGGCGGCGCGCGCCGCGAGCGCTGCCTCCTCATCGACCTGTGGAGCTGACGGATAAAGGGTCAATGCCCGGTCCCATGTTGCCGAAAGTCGTTGCTGCAAATTTTTTCTTGAGCTGCAATATTTTTCATATAAGCTCTGCAGTCAACAAAATTCGTCACCGCACTGCAACAACCGCAGGCCCGTCACATGGGATTTACGCTCTCCGTCAACACCAATCCGCTGGTAAATCGCTTTGCCGAACCGGAGGATGTGATCAAAGTGCTGGCCGATGACATCGGCATCGGCCACATCCAGCTGGTGCATGAATTCATCAACCCGTCTTGGCAGGCGCGGACTGTAAAACGGCTGACGGACCGGATGGCGAAGGCCTGCTCACTGAAAAATGCGAAGATCACCTCGATGATGACCGGCCCTTATGGCCGCCTCAATCATTTCACCCATCCCGATTCTGAGGTCCGCGCCTACTATGTGAATTGGTTCAAGGGGATGGCGGATATCACCAGCGATCTTGGCTGTCCCGCCATCGGCACGCAGTTCGGCATTTTCACGTTCCGCGACTATGACAACGAGACGCGGCGTAACGATCTCATGCAGGTGGCACTCGATTGCTGGCGCGCTGTCGCGGAACATGCCAAAGCGCGCGGCCTCACCTGGATGTTCTGGGAGCCGATGTCAGTCGGGCGTGAACTCGGCCACACACTGAAAGACACGCAACACCTGCAGGACCGGATCAACGCCGCAGACTTTGCCATTCCATTCAGGCCGATGGTCGATATCGATCATGGCGATGTCACGTCGCCCAACCTCGACGATATCGATCCCTATGCTTGGGCAAAAAACTTCGCCACGCAATCGCCAATCATCCATATCAAGCAATCGACCATGAATAAGGGCGGCCACTGGCCGTTCACTGCCCAATACAACGAGAACGGCCGCATCACGCCGGAGAAGCTCATCGCGGCGGTCGAGGCGGGTGGCGGGACCAACAACGAGCTTTGCCTCGAACTGGCCTTCCGCGAGCGCGAACCCACCGACCGTAGCGTGGTATCGGCCTTGCGCGAGTCCGTGGCATACTGGGCGCCTTATGCGAAGACGGGGTACAACGAATGATGGATGATTCCTGCTTGGGGAGAGCCCTCATCCGCCCTTCGGGCACCTTCTCCCATGGCTTCGCCAAAGGAGAAGGCCAATCCATCTGGTGCCTTCTCCCGTCCGCAGGATGGGAGAAGGTCCCGAAGGGGGATGAGGGCACTTCCCACGCGCTCAGTGGGGAATGTATCCCATGACCCGCAAAATTCCGTGGATCGGCACCAGCTGGAAGATGAACAAGACGCGCGCCGAGGCGCGGGCCTTTGCTTCGGAGCTGAAGGCCTCGCCCTTCGCCAATACGCCAGCCGCCCAGCCCTTTGTTATTCCCCCCTTCCCCTATATCGCGGACGTGGCCGATATTCTCTCCGGCACACGTGTGAAGATCGGCGCCCAGAACATGCACTGGGATGATCGCGGTGCCTGGACCGGCGAGGTGTCACCACTCATGGTGACGGATTGTGGTGCGCATCTGGTTGAACTTGGCCACAGCGAACGACGCACGTTCTTCAACGAAACTGATGACACAGTGGCGAAGAAAGTCGCCGCCGCCGTCAAGCATGGGCTCATAGCACTTGTCTGCATCGGCGATACACGCAGCGAATACGAGGCGGGCGCCACGGCCGATGTGCTGGCGCGGCAGACGCGCTACGCCCTGCGCGATGTCGGCAGAAAAGCGCCGGGCAAAGTCATCATCGCCTATGAGCCCGTGTGGTCGATCGGCGAGGGCGGCGTTCCGGCAGACCCTGATTTCGCCAATGAACAGCACAAGCGCATCAAGACTGTGACGGCCGAGATCGCCGGAACACCATTGCCGGTTCTCTATGGCGGCAGCGTCAACCCGCAGAACTGTTGCGATCTCGCCGCGAAGTCGGATATTGACGGTCTCTTCATCGGACGCTCTGCGTGGGACGCGTTAGGCTACATCGGCATCATCGCGGCGGTCACCGCCGCATTGGGAGAACAATCATGAAGATCGCAATCGCCGGCGACAGCGCGGGCAAGCCCCTGGTCGATATCATCGAGGCCCACCTGAAAGCCAAGGGCGAACATGCCGTCACCAACCTCAGCCAGTCCGGCTTCTATGCTGATCTGTCGGCGGGCGTTGCCAACGCGGTGAAGGACGGCACCTACGACCGCGCCATCCTGTGCTGCGGCACCGGGATCGGCGTCTGCATTTCGGCCAACAAGGTGCCGGGCATCCGCGCCGCGCTGACTCATGATACTTACTCCGCCGAACGTGCGGCAAAATCCAACAACGCGCAGATCATCACCATGGGCGCGCGCGTCATCGGGCCGGAACTCGCCAAGGCCATTGCCGATATGTGGCTGGCCTCCGAGTTCGATCCCAAGGGCGCGTCAGCCGCCAATGTCGATGCCGTCAACCGGCTGGATGGTTCGGCGGCTTAAGGCTTCGCAGCGAAATCGTTCATCGCCTTGAGAATGATCGACACCGACAAGGCGCCAGGATCGATGTGGCCGAGGCTGCGCTCGCCGAGCGTGCGGGCCTTACCGGTGGTGGCGATCATGCTGCGCGTCGCTTCAACGCCGTCATCTGCGGCCTTCGCGGCGGCGGCCAATGACGCTGCGAGTGTTGATTGAGCCGCGGCACGTGCGGCGGGTGCCAGCGCATCGACCATGGTCTTCTGCCCTTCTGTCACGCCGCCACGTTTCTGCACTGCGTCCGATGCCATCTTCAGAAATCCGGCAAAGCCATCGGCATCGAATATATCGCGTCCCTCCAACGCCCTTGATCCCCCACGAAACAGCGTGCCAAAAATCGCGCCAGATGCACCGCCGCCCTTGGCCATGATCGCCGTGCCGGCCGCTTTCATCACCTGTTCTGGCATCGGCGATTGCAGACTCTCCAGCGCTTCCAGCACCGCCTCGAAGCCGCGCCGCATGCCGACACCGTGATCGCCG
>JANLTS010000131.1:0-1516 GCA_031363045.1 Hyphomicrobiales bacterium | reverse complement strand
GCTTGCTCGGCAAGGGTGAGTTGAAGGCCAAGTTGAATTTCGAGGTCTTTCACGCAACCGCCGGTGCCGTTGCCGCGGTCGAGAAGGCCGGCGGATCGGTGAAGATGCTGAGGCCGGTGGAAGCGGCCGCCGAAACCAAGTAGGCTTGCAAGCGTGGTACCTTGGCCCCACATGTAGGGGCCCGGGGTCTAGCGCGAGGACGATTGAATGGCATCTGCCGCGGAACAACTTGCAGCCAATCTGAACTTCGGCGCCCTCGCCAAGTCGGAGGATCTGAAGAATCGCATCTGGTTCACGCTGGGTGCGCTGATCGTTTATCGTCTCGGCAGCTACATTCCCATTCCTGGCGTCGATGCTACCGAACTGGCAAAGTTCGCGGCACAGAACACGTCGGGCATTCTCGGCTGGGTCAACAATCTGGCCGGTGGCGCGCTTGGCCGCATGGCGATTTTCGCCCTTAACATCATGCCCTATATCTCGGCTTCGATCATCATCCAGTTGATGTCGTCGGTCTCGCCGCATCTTGAGGCACTCAAGAAAGAGGGCGAGCAGGGCCGCAAGAAGATCAATCAATACACGCGCTATGGCACGGTGTTCCTCGCCGCCTTGCAATCCTATGGTATTGCCGTGGGACTTGAAGGCCAGGCGGGTCTGGTGGTCGATCCCGGCATGTTCTTCAGGCTTTCCACGGTCATCACGCTGACCGGCGGAACGGTGTTCCTGATGTGGCTGGGAGAACAAATCACCTCGCGCGGTATCGGCAACGGCATTTCGCTGATCATTTTCGCCGGCATCGTCGCCGGACTGCCGGGCGGTATTGCGGGATTACTTGAACTCGGCCGCACCGGCCAGGTTTCGACCTTCGTCATCCTTGGTATTATCATCATGGCTGTCGCCGTGATTGCTTTCATCGTGCTGATGGAGCGCGCCCAGCGGCGGTTGCTGATCCAGTATCCGAAGCGTCAGGTCGGCAACAAAATGTTCCAGGGCGAAAGCTCGCACATGCCGCTGAAGCTGAACACCAGCGGCGTCATTCCGCCGATCTTCGCGTCGTCATTGCTGCTGTTGCCAATCACCGTGGCCAACTTCACACAAGGCCAGGGGCCGGACTGGCTGAACACGCTGACCGCCATGCTTGGCCATGGCCAGCCGCTGTTCCTGGCGCTCTACGCGGCACTTATTGTGTTCTTTGCCTTCTTCTACACGTCGATCATGTTCAATCCGAAAGAGACGGCGGATAATCTCAAGAAGTACGGCGGGTTCATTCCGGGTATCCGGCCTGGCGAGCGGACCGCCGAATATATCGACTATGTGCTCACTCGCATTACGCTCATCGGTGCGCTTTATTTGACCGTCGTGTGTTTGCTGCCCGAATTCCTCATCGGTTACACGGGTATTCCCTTCTACTTCGGTGGCACATCGCTGCTGATTGTCGTGAGCGTCACCATGGATACGGTGTCACAGGTGCAAGGACATCTCCTGGCCCAACAATATGAGGGCCTGATCAAGAAGTCCA
>JANLTS010000072.1:0-2339 GCA_031363045.1 Hyphomicrobiales bacterium | reverse complement strand
GTCAAACTCAGCTTCATTGATCAGTTGAGATGTCAGTGGTTCTTGAGAGAGTGCCGGATACGAGGGGGCGAACATGATAGCAATAACAGCAGCCGTCCGGAACTTCTTCATATGACAGAGCACTCATTAAGGAGATATGTTTTGCCAGACCTAACAGTATTCCAAAGGCAGACAAGGTCATTTTCTGAAGTGCCGTATAATTTTTTAAAGCGCCATGTTGACTTCCATCGAAGGTTGACCGGGTTCATGTTGATCCAGATGCCAGGAGTCTTGATCGACCGGCCATTTCCTGTCACAAGATGTGCATGGCTTTTCAATGATCCTGTCTCATCGCCCGTTCGTCTTGGCATCCTTGCTCGCCGCAGCGCTACTGGCGTCTAGTACTGGAACAGCAGGTGCTGCCTCAGGCTTCGCTTCGGACCTCGAGCGTGCCCTGAAAAAGTTGGACCGGGATCTCTGCAAATCCTTAGAAAGCCTTAAATGCAAGCGCAAGGCTCCGGCATCCAGGGCTACAACGCGTAAGTCTAGGGCGAAGCCTGCTGTCGAAAAGCAGGTAAAGCCTGAAGCGGAAAAACCGGCAATGCCCGCCACAGTGAAAGCCCTTCCCATCCCGCGCCAGAAGCCCGCTCAGGCCGCTGAAGCAAAACCGGTCGAAGCAAAGTCCGCTGAGACCAACGCCACTGAAATCCAGATGCCGCGTAGGAAGCCTGCGATGCCGGATGCGGTGAGCGCAGAAAAACCATCCCCCCTGCCGAAGGAAAAACCAGTTCTGCCGCAGAATGAGCCGAAGACCCAGGTCACCGTTCTGCTGCCCGTGCCGCCCGTGGCCAAAATCGTGATCCCGCCACTCTCGACGCAGCCGGAAGGCCAGTGCCGCGATGCGCTGCGTTCGCTCGGAATGAGTTTCGAGACACCGGCAACCTCCGTGAACTCCGGCCTCTGCACCGTTGCCGATCCGGTGAAATTGTCTTCGTTCAATGCGGGCGGCGAAACCATCGCCTTTCCCGATCGACCGGTTCTTAACTGCACTTTCGCCTTGCGTTTCGGAGAGTGGCTGAAGGCCGAGGGTGCGCCCATCGCGAAGAAGACGGCGAAATCAGCGCTCGACAAGTTCTACACCGGTCCCGGCTATCAATGCCGCGGCCGCAATGGCGACGGCACGGCCAAGATCAGCGAACACGGCTATGGCAATGCCGTCGACATCACTTTCGTCAAGCTGAAGGACGGCCGCACTTTTGAGGTGAAGGACGCCCTCGACCCCTTGTCGCCCGCCTACCGGACGCTTTCCGAATTCCGCGCCTCGGGCTGCAAGTTTTTCACGACGGTGCTGGGGCCCGGCGCCAATGCGGCGCATGCAGAGCATTTCCATTTCGACATGGGAAAGCACGGAAAGTCCGGCACCTACAGGATCTGCCAGTAGCACTTTCGCCAGCAGCATACCGTTGGTGCAGTGATTCTAATTGACGCTGATCTTGTGCATCGACTGGCGTTGGATGGCCTCTCACGACGCATTCAGCCTGCGCTCGATTATTGCAGAATTCTTACCATACCAAACCGGCATGTAGTCATCAGATCGATCACGAACATTCCCGCTGCCTTGATCTCCACTGGAACTCTTAGCCCTTTGACCCGTTACTTAATCAGTTGCCGAAAGACCCTAGTTGTTCGGCAGCTGCGGGCGTTCGGCAATTGGAGCAGCCACCTTGAGCCAGGCGCTCGCCAGTTCGCTCGAGATGCGGATCACGTCAATTTGGGAGGCAGTTTTGAGCGCACGCGTTCTGGAATTCATCGAGGGCTGGATGGACGCCACTACACAAACTGGCAGCATTCACATGTTCACCACCAGGATCAACATGAAGGATAGAGTTACAATGCAACGAACTTCGCTTTACCTCATCTGTGCGGTTCTCGCAGTTGCTGTCGTGTTTCTTGGATACCAGTACTACGAGTCACGTCGAGCCACACAAGGTGTCGAAATCAAGGTGGATGGAAATGGCGTTTCCATCCAAAAGAATTAATTATCGCGGAGCGCAATAATATGATTCGAAGACTAGTCCTTATTGGCGGACTGTTTGTTGTTGTGAGCACGTCTCATGCTTTGGCAGACTGCGACATAGCTGATGCTCTGCTTGAGGAATCCATTCTGAAGAAACCGGAATTTCGAGATCCGGCAAATCGCCAGTTGGTGAAAGACCTTCGGCACCTCCGGGATTCTGCATTCCTGTTGTGGACTTACGGACTCGACGACGGTTGCAACCGGCTACTGGGTAATATTCGAGAACTCATCGCATCACCGTCCATGGGAAGTCTGGGTGGGAGTGATGAGGACATGGTGGACC
>JANLTS010000068.1:0-1702 GCA_031363045.1 Hyphomicrobiales bacterium | reverse complement strand
AGGTCGGCTCGTCGAGGATCAGCAGCTTCACCGACTTGTTCAGCGCCTTGGCGATCTCCACCAATTGCTGCTTGCCGGTACCGATGTTGGTGATGAGCGTGTTTGGATGTTCCTTGAGGCCAACCTTCTTCAGCAGGCCCTGTGTCCGCTTGAACGCCTCGAACCAGTTGATAATGCCCTTCACCGCCGTTTCATGTCCGAGGAAGATGTTCTCGGCGATCGATAGCAATGGCACCAGCGCGAGTTCCTGATGAATAATGATGATTCCGGTGTTTTCGCTGTCGGGAATGCCGCCGAACTTGCGCTCAGCACCCTCGAAGAAGATCTCACCATCATAGGTGCCGTGCGGATAGACGCCGGAAAGAACCTTCATCAGCGTCGACTTGCCGGCCCCGTTCTCGCCGACGACGGCGTGGATTTCGGCGGGCAGCACCGAGAGATTGACGTCGGTCAGCGCCTTGACGCCCGGAAACGTCTTGGTAATGCCGCACATTTCAAGAATCGGCTGCATCGCTCCCCTCGATGAAACGTTTCCCGATACTGTCATTGCCGGGCGTGTCCCGGCAACCCATTTTTCAACATGCGTTTACCGAACAATGGGTCCCCGGGACAAGCCCGGGGATGACGGTCATGGGATGCAACGAAGCCTTACTGCAGGTCTTCAGCCTTGATGTAGCCCGAGTCGACCAGCATCTTTGTAATATCGTCCTTGCCCACCGAATACGGCGTCAGCAGGAAGGACGGAACCACCTTCACTTCGTTGTTGTAGGTCTTGGTGTCGTTGATTTCGGGTTCCTTGCCCTGCATCACGGCATCGACCATCTTGGCGGTCACCTTGGCCAGTTCGCGGGTGTCCTTGAACACCGTCGAATATTGCTCGCCCGACATCATGGCCTTGACCGACGGCACTTCCGCGTCCTGGCCGGTGACGATCGGCATTTCCGGCCCCGGCGCATAGCCAATGCCTTTGAGCGACGAGATGATGCCGCGCGACAAGCCGTCATAGGGCGACAAAACGCCTTGTACCTTCTTGTCGGTGTAGTTGGCCGAAAGCAGATTGTCCATGCGCGCCTGGGCGGTTTCGCCAAGCCAGCGCAGGGTTCCGACCTTGTCCATGCCCATCTGGCCGGAGACGATGACGATGTCGCCCGAGTCGATCAGCGGCTGGATGACGCTCATCGCACCGTCGTAGAAGTAGAAGGCGTTGGTGTCGTCCGGCGAGCCGCCGAACAGTTCGACGTTCCACGGCTTGACCGAGGCGAAGCGCTCTTTCAAGCCCGCGACCAGCGAGGTCGCCTGCAGCACGCCGACGCCGAAATTGTCAAAAGTGGTATAGTAATCGACGTCGCCTGTCTTGGTGATGAGACGGTCATAGGCGAACACTTTGGTGCCGGCCTCTTGGGCCTTCTTCAGGATGTCGGAAAGAGTCGAGCCATCGATGGCGGCGATGATCAAAACCTTGGCGCCCTTGGTCACCATGTTCTCGATCTGCGCCAACTGGTTTGGAATGTCGTCTTCCGCAAATTGCAGATCGGTTTCATAGCCGAGCGCTGTGAATTCCTTCACCATCGACTCGCCGTCCGAAATCCAGCGGATCGACGATTTGGTCGGCATGGCAATGCCGACGAGCCCCTTGCCCTCGGCCATGGCGGGCGCCACGCCGGCGGCCAGCGCCACGGCGAGGCCTGCGGCGGAAGCGGCG
>JANLTS010000036.1:0-2846 GCA_031363045.1 Hyphomicrobiales bacterium | reverse complement strand
GTGCGGCCGAGATAGGTTTTGAGCTTGCGTTTCATCTGGCCCGCCCGCTTGAACTGTTTGGCATGGGCGTAACGCTGATGTTTGATCAGGGCATATTTGCCGACCCGCGTATAGGCTTGACGCAGTTCAAGCCCGTGATGCTTGGCCAGCCGTACCAGCTTCTCCCGCGCCCGGTTCATCAGCTTGGCATCGGTCGGGAACATGACATTCTTCGGCATCACCGTGGTATCGACAACCACCTCAGTCACATCGGCAGGCGCCAGCGCCTTGGTCTCAATGGCAACGGCCAAACTCTCCTGCAGCAGGCTTTTCACTTTCTCCCCGCCCATCCGCTGCCGCCACCTGGTCATCGATGAACGCTCGAACGGCAGCTTGTGCTGGAAGAACGTTTCGCCGCAGAAGTATTGGACATACGGGCTCTCCAGCCAGCGCTCGCAACAGGCATCGTCCGAGAGATCGAAAGTGAACTTCAGGATCGCCAAGCCCGCCATCAGCCGGGTCGGCAGCGGCGGCATCCCCGGACCATCCCGGTAAGCTTCCCCGCACGCCGCCTCAAGTCTCGCCCAGTTCACGCGGCCCGCCAGCTTCACCAGCTGGTGGTTCATATCAATGATCTGGTCCAGGCGTGCGCGGAAAAGATCCTGCTCGCTGCTCGCGCGTATCTCCCGTGGCTTCATCGCAACCGCCTCCAGCGCCATCACCGGAACCGTTGAATCATATCGCCGCCGCTTCGGGAATCCCAAAAACAAATCTGCAAGAAAACTGCCATCACGTGCCAGGTTTCTTGCAGATCAAACACCGCCAAAACCAGAAATCAGAATCCCATTTCAAGGAGATGCGGATAGTTCACGGACGACTATTTAGACTGGCTTTGTGAGCAGGAACAAAGGCATACCGCCATTTTTTTCAGGCGAAGAGGAAGTCCGACTCCACCATCGTGGTGACGTAGTTGAACTGAATGATCAGATCGGCATCGCGGTCGCCGTCTCTGTCGATGCGCAAGTAATGGCCATCGTAATAGACCGATGGATGGCCACCGACAAAGTCGAGATCCTCAAAACTCATGCGGCTTCCAAAGGATCGAAGATTGATAACGTCCTGACCTGATGTGAAGCCATTGACGACATCAATGGCGGAACGAACGACGCCACTGTCGCCTGTTTCGAAGACCACGATGTCGCGAGCGTCATCGTTATCCCACATTGTAATGAGGTCGCCGTCGGCTCCGCCCCGGTAGAGATCGATTCCGTCATTGCCATCCAGACTGTCCTTGCCAGCGCCACCGGTCATTGAATCGTCGCCAAGACCGCCCGAAAGCAGGTCGCCGCCATTGCCGCCGTCGAGAACATCATCGCCATCCGACCCGGTGATTGCGTCGTCGCCATCCATGCCGCTCAAGGAGTCGTCGCCCACGTCGCCGAAAATCGTGTCGTCGCCTTCGTTGCCGCCAACCACGTCGTTGCCTCTCCCGCCGTTCAGCGAGTCATTGCCCGAACCGCCAATCAGCTTGTCGTCGCTTTCGTTGCCGGATATCGAATCATTGCCATCACCGCCATTGATGACGTCAATACCCAAGCCGCCATAGAGTCCGTCATCGCCGTCCTCGCCGTAGATTTTGTCATTGCCGGCGTCGCCGAAGAGTTGGTCGATTCCGGATCCGCCGTTGAGGGTGTCACGGCCAAATCCTCCGCTTGACCTGTCATCGCCATCGCCAGCATGGACGAGGTCGTCGCCATCATTGGCATAGATCTGGTCATTGCCGACACCAGCATCAAAAACTTCATTGGCGGCATCGGCGAATGCGGTGCTGTAAGTGCCACTGGTCATGTAGTCATCGCCATTGGTGCCATAAACCATGCTCAGGTCGTTGAGGAAGTAGTTGAGCCAGCCGGCAACAGCGGACAACGTAAAGCTCAGATTGCCGCCCTGATCGACCAGATTGTCGCCACTATAAGCGAAGCCAATGTGGTAGATGCCGTCGAACACCGAGTCAGCGGCATTCATTCCCTTGAAGGTTTGTTCCGCGCCGTCCCCCCGCAGCAAGTGAAATCCTGATTCGTTTCCGTCGTCTTTGCCGTGATAGGCGGTGTAAGAACTCAACATTGTAGCATCGGCCTGAATGGCATCCGAGACGGCCATGATGTCGGCCTTGCTGATGATGCCGTCTTCATTGACACCGGTCTTGTCGATCGCAATGGCCAGAAATTTGTTGAGCATGCGCGCGGACGAGATGCCGTAGCTCATGTCAACATCAGTGACGCTTTTTTTCAGTCCGGGATCGCCGTTCAATCCGGAGATGATCGATTTGAGCGCTTCGGCATAGGCGATGGCTTTGGGGGTCACGGTCAACATCCGCTCTATGAGTCAAGTAAAGATTATCTCACTGATTGCCGTGAGTCGCATCCACAAGCGGAGCGGGTACTTAAGATTAGGTTTCCGCGTTGTTTCGACTTAACCGAGAAATGCGGGCTCACTTGCCAAGTGACTTTGCCTCGTCCCAGAGCCGGTCCATTTCCTCGAGTGTCGATTCCGTGGGTTTACGGCCATCGGCAAGGAGCCGCTCCTCAATATGGGCAAAGCGGCGCTCGAACTTGGCATTGGTTCCGCGCAGTGCGGCTTCCGGATCGATCCCTAAGTGCTTGGCGACATTGGCCATGGCGAAGAGAATGTCGCCGAACTCCTCGGCCTTCTTGTCATCGGGAGCGTCACGGAACTCGGCCACTTCCTCCGCGATCTTGTCATAGACATTGTCAACCGACGGCCAATCGAACCCGACCTTCGCCGCCTTGGCCTGCAGTTTCAGGGCACGCGTAAGGCCGGGCAGGGCGGCGAGAACCGAGTCGAGC
>JANLTS010000311.1:0-1656 GCA_031363045.1 Hyphomicrobiales bacterium | reverse complement strand
CCGAGATGGATGCGCAGAAGGCGCGCTTCATCAAGGGTACCACCGAAAAGGGTATCGAGGCCAATCGCGCCGACTATATTTTCGAGCTGGTGGCGAAGTTCGCCGGTTATGGCTTCAACAAGTCGCATTCGGCGGCCTATGGTGTCATCGCCTATCAAACGGCCTATCTCAAGGCCAATTATCCGGTGGAGTTCCTCGCCGCCTCGATGACGCTGGACCTTGGCAACACCGACAAGCTGATGCAGTTCCGGGCAGAAGCCCAGCGCATGGGTGTCAAGCTGCTGCCACCATCAGTTAACGCGTCGGGCGTCGATTTTGCGGTGAAGGATGGTGCCATTGTCTATTCACTGGCCGCCCTGAAGAACGTCGGGTCCGGTGCCATCGGGCATCTTGTCAGTGTGCGGAACGAAGGCGGACCGTACAAATCGGTGGGTGATTTTGCGAGGCGTGTCGATGCCCGAATGCTCAACAAGCGGGCGCTGGAAAGCATGACCAAAGCCGGCGCCTTCGATTGCCTAAACCCTAACCGGGCGCAGGTGCTGGAGGCGGTGGAATCGATCCTGTCGATGGCCAACCGGGTCACCAGTGCGGCGGAAGCCGGCCAGAACGATCTGTTTGGTGGCATGCAGAGCGCGTCCGACGAGCTCGTGTTGCCGCGCCGCGACGCCTGGCTGCCGATGGACAAGCTGGCACAGGAGTTCGAGGCAGTGGGCTTCTATCTCTCCGGCCATCCGCTCGACGATTACATGAAGCCTCTGGCCAAGCTCGGCGTCGATACCTATGCGGCATTCTACGAGAAGGCGCTGACCAAAGGCGCGCGCGCGGCAAAGCTGGCTGGAACCGTCACCCACAAGCAGGAGCGGCGTTCGAAATCCGGCAACAAGTTCGCGTTTGTGGGCTTCTCCGATCCTTCAGGCCAGTTCGAGTCGATCTGCTTTTCCGACACGCTCAACGCCTTTCGAGAATTGCTCGAACCCGGCACGGCGGTGATCGCCAAGGTCGAAGCCGATGTTGAGGGAGAAGAAGTAAAGCTGCGATTGCAAAGTGTCGAGTTGCTCGACAAGGCGGCGGCGACGATGATTACCGGGCTTGAGATTTTCGTGCGTGATTCAAAATCGATCGATTCGATTGCCACGCGGCTGAGCAATGGCGGGCGGGCGCCGGTGCGGCTCGTCATGATGATGGACAATGGCCGTGAAGTGCATGTGTCCCTGGGCAACAAGTTTACCGTGACCCCACAAATCAAGGGCGCCATCAGGGCGATCACCGGCGTGGTGGATGTGCAGGACTATTGAGACACCGGCTTCGCCATCCAGGCCTCACAGTATGATGTCGTTCTCGCTCACCACCGGGCGGAAGCTCAGATAGATCACCAGATCGGCGAAGCCGTCGCCATTGGTGTCGCCGCGGATCACCGTTTAACCGGATGGCTCTCTGCTGCGCGTCACGCGCAATTCACCGGCGATTCCCGAGAACGGATCCGAATCGATGAAGATGAAGGCGTCGCCATCGGGGTTATTAGGCGTGGGACGGTTCGTGGAATTGGCGTCGATACTGCTCAGGTCAATCTCATCCTGACGCGTGACGAAGCCTCTGATCAAATCACCGGCACGGGCTGAACTGTCCGAGACCCGTTCGTAGTAGAAGATGTCCTCG
>JANLTS010000007.1:0-2742 GCA_031363045.1 Hyphomicrobiales bacterium | reverse complement strand
AGAGAAACATTTCGGGAATCAAGAAGAGCCCTCATCCGCCCTGTCGGGCACCTTCTCCCATGGCTGCGCCACGGGCGAAGGCGCAGGAGCTGCGGGTTCAGAATATTTGGTGAAGGGAGTTCATGCCGCAAGTGCCTTCCCCCGTGCCGCAAGGCATGGGGGAAGGTGGCCGAAGGCCGGATGAGGGCAACTTCCCTACTCGTTCAAAAATGGATTGTTCAACCGCTCTTCGCCGATCTGGCCCGGTGAACCGTGGCCGGGCAGGAACACCACGTCGTCGCCCAGCGGAAACAATTTTTCGCGGATCGATTTGAGCAGCGTCTCGTGGTCGCCGCGCGGAAAGTCGGTGCGGCCGACCGAGCCCTGGAACAGCACGTCGCCCACCAGCGCGAAGCGGTTCTCGTCATTGAAGAACACCACCGACCCCGGCGTGTGGCCGGGCGCCTCGTAGATCGCGAATTTGAGATCGCCAACCGTCACTTCGTCACCCTCTTGCAGCCAGCGGTCAGGCAGCACGGCGCGGACACCTTCCATGCCATACTTGGCACCACTTTCGGGCAGCGCTTCGAGCAGAAAAGTATCCTCGATATGTGGTCCCTCGATCGGCACCTGCAGCGCCTCCTTCAACGCGGCTGCGCCGCCGGCATGATCGATGTGGCCATGCGTCAGCAGGATCTTCTCAATCGTAATGCCGCTCTGCTTGATCGCCGCGAGGATGCGCGGAACATCGCCGCCCGGATCAACAATGGCGCCGATTTTTCGCACCTCATCGTAGACCAGCGAACAGTTCTGCTGGAAGGGTGTCACCGGAATGATGAAGGCTTGAAGCTTTGTCATGGTGGCGCTCAATAGCGTTGCATAGCCCCACGCGCAACCCACCCTTGCTCAACAACTTGCGCGTCGCTAGAGCCTGTTGAACGCCAGTTCAATAGCCGAAAACCATGTCAACCAGCAACCTTAGCGCCACTCGCACCGGGAACCTCGTCGCCGCCATCGCGGCGGTGGCGGCTTGCGACATCGCCTTTGGCCTGACCCTTCAGCTGCTGCCGCTGCTGATGGAAAAACAGGGCATTCCCGCCTGGCTGATCGGTGTCAACGCCGCCATGGGGCCGGTGGGAATCCTCGTGGCCGGACCCTTCCTGCCGCGCATTCTCGGCAATATCGGAACCAGGCGCGCCGCCTTCACCATCGTTGGGCTGATGATCGCCATCCTGCTGGCCATCAAGGTCTCGCCCTTCTGGGCGTGGTTCCCGCTGCGCTTCTGCCTCGGCATCACCACGGGCGCGCTGTTCACCATTAGCGAGGCCTGGGTCCTGACCTTCGCTGGAGACCGCGGGCGTGGGCGCATCATGGGGCTCTATACCAGCGTGATGGCCGTCAGCTTTTCGATCGGGCCGCTGATCCTGCCATGGACCGGCATCAATGGCTGGCTGCCATGGCTGATCGGCATCAGCTGCATCGGCCTCAGCATCCTGCCATTGACCTTCGTCAAGGTCAGTGGTGCCGAGTTCAAGCAAACCGGCGGCGGCGGTTTCTTCGCCTTCGTGCGCAAGGCGCCGCTGCTGCTGTTCGCGGTCTGCGCCGCAACGCTGTTCGACAATGTCTTCATTTCTTTTTTCACCATCTTCGGCTTGCGCCACGGCCTTGAACTCGATGTCGCCAGCCGCATCTTAGGGTTCGGCATCATCGGCAACGTGTTTCTGTTCTATCCCATGGGCTGGCTCGCCGACCATTGGTCCAGGCGCGGCGTCGTCGTGCTGTCGGCTTGCCTCACCGTCGTGCTGTCGTTGAGCCTCATCGTCTTCATCAATCACTGGCTCATCTGGCCAATCGTCATCCTGCTCTCTGCCAATGCCTTTGGCGTCTATGTCGTGGCCTTGGCCGCAATGGGCGACAGCTTCAGGGGCCCGGATGTGATCGCCGGCGCTGCCGCCTTCGCCGCCATGTGGGGTGTGGGCGGCTTGATCGGCCCGCCGATCGCTGGCGCCGCCATCGATGCGTTTGGCATCAATGCCATGCCGGTGACGCTCGCCTCCTTCTACGTGATCCTGCTCTTGGGGCTTGCCATCAATGGCGGTCAGCTGGTGCGGAAGCCCATCCATGAATAGGCAGCGCCTCATCAACCTGCTGGCCGCCATCTCGGCCATCGCCGTCTTCGGCTTCACCTTCGGGCTGATGTTTCCGTTGCTGTCCCTCATCATGGAAAAACAGGGCATCAGTTCCGAGGTCATCGGCTATAACTCCGCCATGAACCCGGTGGGCATCGTGCTCTCGGTGTTCATCATCCCGCTGCTTGTCCGTCGGTTGGGCGCCAAGAAAGCGGTCATCATTGCCGGCTACATCACCGCAGCGGTGATCCTGATTTACCCGTCGCTGCCGATCTTCTGGTGGTGGTTCGTGCTGCGCGTGTTGCAGGGCTTCTTCGTCTCGATCCTGTTTGCCATCAGCGAAGCCTGGATCGTCAGGTTTGCCGAAGGCGCCTGGCGCTCGCGCATCCTGGCGATCTATGCCTCGATCCTGGCCTTGAGTTTTGGTGGCGGCCCCATCGTCATCACCATCACCGGCATCGATGGCCCGGCACCTTTCATCGTCGGCGCGGTGTTCCTGGTCATCGCCACCATCCCGATCTACTTCGTCAAGGACGAAGCGGTTGACAGCGCTGATGAGGAACCGCTGTCGATCCTGGCCTTTGCGCGCAAGGCCCCCATCCTGCTGTTTGCCGTCGGCATGTTCGCCGTCATC
>JANLTS010000307.1:0-4021 GCA_031363045.1 Hyphomicrobiales bacterium | reverse complement strand
GTTCGGCCAAATTGCTCTGTGCTGCCGTCCAGCCCGATTGCCGCCGCCTGTCAGACAGCACGGTGGTGACGAGATTGTTGCGCAAGCCCGCCAAGATGCGGATGGTCGTTCCCGCCGTTGCCGCAGCAATTGCCTCGGTGATTCGGCGGGCGCGCTCGGGATGTTCCATTTCGGTTGGAATGGTGGATTGCGCAACAACGATGCAATAGGCTTGGCGCTGCTCGAGATAGCCAGCGCGCTTCAGCAGGCGGGCGACCCGCCCATCCGATTCATCATAGCCAGACAGCAGGATGTTCAAGAGTTCAGTGCGTTGGTCGCCCTCTGCCTCGGCGATGATGCGGGTATGCGCCACGTATTCCGCTGCGGCGATGATACTGATGGAGTTGGTGTACTCAATGGCGAAATCGGCAACGGCACTGGCCGCCATCTCGGGGTTGGCGGGCGTTGAAGCCGCAACCGCTTCGCGCAGCCATTGTGACAGCACACGATGGCCGCAACGATAGGCGTGGAGTGTCACCTCGAGCGGAAAGCGCTGTTCGGCCCGGCGCTGGGCATGCTCGCGCACGAAGCCGAAGCCGGTGACCTCGCCACCTGCAAACAGCCGGTGGATTTCGCCAACATGTTCACGCAGGTGATGGTCTAGTCCGGGTAGAACGGCCGGGTTGGCGGAGGCCAAAAACGCCGGGATTTCAGCCAGGATTTCCTGGCGAAGTGCGAGTGCGGTTTCATCCATCGATGCGGCCAACAAAGCCCCCGCAACTGGAACAGCGCAGGCCTGGGCGAGCTGATCCAGGCTTTGACGTAGCTTGCGTTGGCCGGTCGGGTCATACGACAGCATTGTGCACTTCTTACAATGAAGCTGGTGATTTTAGCGCCAGACTTGCCATTGGCAAGGGGTTCGACTGGGAATACTCTACAATAACCGGTGACAGTCCGGTTGAGTATGACAGGAGTGGAACGATTATGACCAAGTATCTCTTTGTTTTTCATGGCGGCAACCCGCCATCCAATCCCGCAGACATCAAGACCGTGATGGATGCCTGGGGCGCCTGGTATGGCGGCATGGGAGCAGCCGTCGTCGATGGCGGCAATCCGGTGGGGAAATCCAGCACGGTGAACGGCGATGGCTCGCTTGTCAGCGGCGGCGGCGCCAACCCGGCCAGCGGCTACAGTCTGATCGAGGCCTCGAGCCTCGAGGACGCCCACAAGAAAGCCAAGGGCTGTCCCATCCTCAAGTCCGGCGGAACGATCGAGATCGCCGCCTGCATCGACATGTGAGTGGAGGAGAACCCATGACGAAGATTTCAGGCGGCTGCCAATGCGGCGGCGTTCGCTACGAGACCAATGCCGAGCCGGTGTTTGCAGCCCACTGTCAATGCAGTGACTGCAAGAAATCCAGCGGCGCCGGTCATGCCACGGCGGCGGGCTTTCCCGAAGCTGCGGTGAGTTTCACTGGCAAAGCCAAGGCCTATTCCAACAAGACCGACTCAGGCGCCACGGCGACGCGCGAATTCTGCCCCGAATGCGGCGGCAGGCTTACCTTCCGTTCATCCGGCATGCCTGGATTGGTTTTGCTGCTGGCGGGATCAATGGATGATCCGGAGAAGATCAAACCGACCGGCGCAATCTACGGCAAACGCCATTTGGCCTGGGACTATCTCGATCCGTCCCTCAACATCGCTGAGGCCATGCCGCCTCAGGGAGATGCGAACAGTCCGGCAGGGCGGCCTGCCGGACTGTTCTGCTATTCCAGCCGCGCCGGGAAGCCTGGCGCGCGAAGATCCGTGTGCAGAGCATCTTCCAGCAACTTGGCGATCTGCGTTGATTGCGCGGCACCGCCATAGGCGGCCTTGCCCTTGATGAAGGTCTGGTTGGTCATCGAGGCCAGATCCAGCGGCACGCCGAACTCCTTGCCAAAATTCATGGCGAAGCCCAAGTCCTTCAGCGCCAGATCCATGCTGAAGGCGATGTCATAGCTGCCATTGAGAATGAGCTGGCCCTCGGTCTCGTGCACGAAGCTGGTGCCGGACGATGCCGCGATGGCGGCCCAGGCTTGCGCCAGATCGAGCCCGCCGCGCTTGGCCAGCATCAGGGCCTCGGCATCGGCCACCAGATGAATGAAGGCCAGCATGTTGGTGATGACCTTGATGACCGCCGCAGCACCAATCGGCCCCATATGGAAGAGCTTGTTGCCGATGGCCTCAAGGGCCGGCGTATGCAACTCGAACAAGTCCTTGTCGCCACCCGCCAGCACGGTGATTTCACCGCGCGCCGCCAGATGCACACCGCCGGTGACCGGGGCTTCCAGCGTGCGGATGCCATGGGCTTCCGCCAATGCCGCCAGCCGTTGCATCTCATCGCGGCCATTGGTGGAATTCTCGATCCATGTGCCGCCAGGTTTCAGGCCATCGAGAATCTGCGTGAGCACTTTCTCGGAGATTGCGGGCGACGGCAGGCAGGTGAAGACGTGATCCACCTGCTGCGCCAGTTCCTTTGGCGATGCCGCCCAGGAGGCACCAGCCTTGATGTGACGTGTCGCCAGCGATTTGTCGATATCGTGGACAGTAACTTTGTAACCCTTGGCGATCAGGTTCATGGCGATGTGACCGCCGAGATTGCCGAGGCCGATGTAACCGTAGTGCATGTTGCTTATCCTCTATTTCACGGCCCCTCATCCGGCGCTACGCGCCACCTTCTCCCGCCAGCGGGAGAAGACGAGAAGGTGATTTCATACTACAACCTCTCCCGCTCGCGGGAGAGGACGCCCCGAAGGGGCAGGTGAGGGGCTATCTTACCACTGTGTTGGTCATCTCGAGGTGCAGGCGGTCGCCGGTATAGGGGTGCGCCAGCGCCACCTCTTCGTTGAGTTCGATGCCGAGGCCCGGATCGGTGGGCGGGATGACATAGCCATTTTCCCAGCGGATTGGTTTCTTCAACAGCTTGGCATGGAAGCCGCCGAATTGTTCGATTGATTCCAGGATAAGGAAATTTGGCAGCGACGCGCCGTAGTGAATATTGGCGGCGGCCTCGATGGGGCCGGCATAGAGATGGGGTGCGATCTGCGCGTAGAAGACTTCCGCCATGCCGGCGATTTTCTTGGCCTCCCAGAGTCCACCGACACGGCCCAAGGCCATTTGCAAAATTGAAGCGGCGCGCAGTTCCAGCACGCGGCCGAATTCATACTTGGTGGTGAGGCGTTCGCCCGTCGCGATGGGGATCGACGTGCCGCGCGCCACCAGCGCCATTTCCTCTGGCCGGTCGGGCGGGGTCGGCTCTTCGAACCACAGGGGATCATAGGGCTCGATATGCTTGGCGAAACGAATGGCGCCGGACGCCGTGAACTGGCCATGCGTGCCGAACAACAGATCGGCCTTGCCACCCACCGCCTCGCGGATGAGCTTGCAGAACTTGCCACAGAGCTCCATTGACTCAAGTGACGGCTGGCGCGGATCGAAGGCCGAGTAGGGGGCAGCGGGATCGAACTTGACGGCGGTGAAACCCTGTTTCACATAATCCGCCGCACGCTCGGCCGAAGCTTCGGCATTCCAGTAGATCGAATCATCCTGGCCCTTGGCGATGTTGGGGTAAATATAGGTGTAGGAGCGGAGCTTCTCCTGCACGCGGCCGCCGAGCAATTCATAGACCGGCTTGTTGAGCGATTTTCCGATGATGTCCCACAGCGCGATTTCGAGGCCCGACAGCACGCCCATCAGCGAAACATCGGGGCGATGCGTGAAGCCCGAGCCATAGACTTTCCGCCAAAGAGCTTCGATGTGGAACGGGTCCATGCCTTCGACGTAGCGCCCGAAGGTGTCCTCGATCATCACCGTCATCGCCTTGGGGCCGAAGGTGGCGCAATAACATTCGCCGATGCCGGTGATGCCATTGTCGGTGGTCAGTTTGACGAAGGTGAAATAACGTCCACCCCAGCCAGGCGGCGGGTTGCCGACGATGAACACTTTGAGATCGGTGATTTTCATGGTGCGGGCTCTCCACGGGCGCTGGCGGCGGGCTTCTTGAT
>JANLTS010000306.1:0-1910 GCA_031363045.1 Hyphomicrobiales bacterium | reverse complement strand
GCAGCACGAACAGCCCCAGCACCTCATACATGCGGTTCTTCTGCAGGAACTTCGCCACATGCTCCGACAGCGCCACCATCAGGATGCCCGACAGCACGATGGCGGTGGCCATCACGATGAAGTTCTTGGTCAGCGCCACGGCGGACAAGACGGTGTCGAACGAGAACACGATGTTCATCACCAGAATCCAGAACAGGGCGCGGGCCACCGAAGAATGCTTGGGGCCCTGGCCATCCTGGTGTTCAAGATCGTGCACCACCAGCATGTGGAAGATTTCCTTCATCGCCGTGTGGATGAGGAAGGCGCCTCCCCCGATGACGATGAGGCTATGCCCCGAGATACTGGCCTCGAAATACGGCAGATGCACGCCGAACAGCGGTTCCTGGAAGGCGCTGATCAGTTGCAGCACCACGAACAGCAGCACGATGCGCAAAGCGATGGCCAGTACCATGCCGACCTGGCGGACGTATTTCTGCCGCGCCGGCGGAACGCGCTTGGCCTCGATCGAGATATAGAGCAGGTTGTCGAAACCCAGCACCGTTTCGAGTGCCGTCAGCACCAGCAGCGTCGTCAGGTTTTCGACGGTGAAGAGTCCGGTAAAAAGTTCGGCCATGCAATACCTCGGAGATTCGTGATTGTTCTATACTGTCATCTTGAACGGAGCACGAGCAACGAGTTCATGCAGTACGGCTCACGGCAAAGAGCCCTCATCCGCCCTTCGGGCACCTTCTCCCACGCGGCGCGCGGGCGAAGGCGCTGGAGGCGAACAGCCTTCTCCCGTGGCGTCGCCATGGGAGAAGGTCCCGACAGGGGGATGAGGGCACTTCTCCACACACGAAACTCGTTCAAGGATTTTCCGGCCTCCGCCGCATGGCCAGCCACCAGACGAACAGGCCAACCGCGAAGGGTGTTCCGGCGATGACGCTCACCGCCTCCCATGTCACGTAGATTCCATCGGCATTGACGAGGAACAACAGCCCGCATCCCCCGGAGAACAGGATGACGAGCAGTGCCGCCGCGCCAAAAATCAACCTCAGCGCCGAATGCCGGGGTTTGCCGGCCTCAACCCGCCGCTTCTCGTGCCGGTCGAGCAGCCACCACAACACCGCGCCGAGCAAGATGGTGCCGAGAATGAGCGCGAAGATCATGGTTGCTTGTCCTTAGCGGCGTCATGCGCCTGAACGATGCCCGACTTGCGTTTCGCCCGGTCAATCCTGAGGCCCCAGCGGAACAGCAGCAGGCCGATGACCAGCGGCAGCACACCAATCCCGCCACCAAGAGCCAGAATGCTCAGCGGATCGCTCATCAGTGATTTCGGATCGCTGAGTGCCAAGCCGCCAACGATCAAGACGCAGCTGCCGCCGCACAACATCAGCAAGAGACCGATAACGATCAGGATGACATGCATGGCGTCATTCCCGCCTCGACATCTTGTAACTCAGGCCTGCCTTTACCAGAAAGGCCAGGGCAACCAGCAGGCCCCAGAACAGCAATTCTCTGTCAGTACCGGAATTGAAAAGCGTCACGCCACCGGCCAGCAGTGCCACACCAAGATCGAGCACCGCCATGCCAATGAACAGCGCCCGCATCTGACCGGGCATGCCCCACATCGCGGCGATCATCAGGAGATTGGCAATCACGACCGCCCAGCTCGCCCAGATGATCGGCCCGCCGCCGCTGCCGAGCGACATGACACAGCCGCCGACAAACAGAATGACCGTGCCGCAGAGGATGGAGAGGAGAACTTTCATAACTTTGGTTCACCCTCCTCATCTCTGTCCGTCATGCCAGCGCAGGCTGGCATCCCGCTGAGCAGTTGCAAGGAAAGCTGGGTCCCGGCTTTCGCCGGGATGACGAACTTGGGAGAGTAAGTCATGCTACGCCCCTGCTCACCGCCATGCGTTTCCTTG
>JANLTS010000689.1:0-2288 GCA_031363045.1 Hyphomicrobiales bacterium | reverse complement strand
GGTTCCGAGTCGTACATCCAATTCAATTTCGGATTGCGAAAATTCCTGGCGTAGCCAAGCGGAACAGTAATCCAGAGGTTGCGGTCTGGCGGGCCGGCTTCAAGGAGCAGAACCTTGGTGGCAGCGTTCTCAGTCAGCCGGCTGGCGACAATGGAGCCAGCCGAACCCGCACCCACAACTATGTAGTCGAATAGGGCAGTCATGATGTGGCACAGTATCACGTTGAGAAGGCTGTTACATCTGCAGTGTACATCTGCCGTGCTTGTGAGGGTCACGCAGCCGGGGACCGCTTTTGGCCCTTCTGCGACATGGCAACGGTAGCCGATTATGGCCGCTTTCGTCCTGCAAGCAGACATATGTGCGTGACTAACCATGCCCGTTTATGAGTTCACCCTGTAGCTCCGTCATCCCGGCGAAAGCCGGGACCCATTTGGGACTCGCCGTATCTTATCGCCGTCACAACAGGGACTCATGGGGTCCCGGCTTTCGCCGGGATGACGAATTTTTTTGAGGATGGTTAAGCCCATTGCGCGGGCGCTCGTGGCGTCCTATAGGAAGCCCCACGAAAAGGGATTCCACGCCATGCACGACATCAAGGCCATTCGCGATAACCCGGAAGGATTCGACACGGGGCTCGCCCGCCGCGGGCTGGCGCCATTGTCGACTGAGCTTCTGAAAATCGACGCCGAGCGGCGCGACCACATGCAGAAACTGCAGGATGCGCAGGCCAGGCGCAACGCTGCGTCAAAAGACATCGGCGAAGCGATGAAGGCTGGTGACAAGGGACTGGCCGAACGTTTGAAAGCCGAGATGGGCTCGATCAAGGAATTCATTTCGTCTGGCGAAGCCGTCGAGCGCGATATCAACCAGCGTCTTGAGGCGGCACTTGCCGGCATTCCCAACATTCCGCTTGACGACGTTCCCGATGGCAAAGACGAGAGCGGCAATGTGGAGGTGCGGCGCTGGGGAAAGCCTCCCGGATTCAACTATGAAGCACGCCAGCATTTCGACATTGGCGAGTGGCTGGGTTTGATGGATTTCGAGACGGCAGCCAAAATTTCTGGCGCGCGTTTCGTGGTGATGAAGGGGCAATTGGCGAGGCTGGAGCGGGCGCTGGCGCAGTTCATGCTGGACCTGCAGACGGGCACCAATGGTTATACCGAACACTATGTTCCCTACTTGGTAAACGATGCCGCCGTTTATGGCACCGGGCAATTGCCGAAATTCGCCGAGGACCTGTTCAAGACCACTGACGGCCGCTGGCTGATCCCGACGGCGGAAGTATCCCTCACCAATCTCGTCCGTGAACGGATTATCGACGAGAAGGACCTGCCGTTGCGGATGACCGCCTACACGCCGTGTTTCCGCGCCGAGGCCGGAGCTGCTGGCCGGGACACGCGCGGCATGATCCGTCAGCATCAGTTCTCCAAGGTCGAAATGGTGTCGATTACCACGCCCGAGAACTCACGCGGCGAACTCGAGCGCATGACTGGCTGTGCCGAGAGCGTGTTGCAGGCATTGGGATTGCATTACCGCGTGCTGCGGCTGTGCACCGGCGACATGGGGTTCGGCAGCCGCATGACCTATGATCTTGAAGTGTGGTTGCCGGGGCAGAATGCGTTTCGCGAAATCTCGTCGTGCTCGGTATGCGGTGATTTCCAGGCGCGGCGCATGGATGCGCGATATAAGCCGGCTGACGGCAAGGGCACGCGTTATGTGCACACGCTCAATGGCTCTGGCCTGGCAGTGGGGCGCACCATGGTGGCAATTCTGGAAAATTATCAGAATGCCGATGGCTCCGTCACAATTCCCGAAGCCTTGCGGCCCTACATGGGTGGCGTTGAACTGATTACGAGGGCCTGAGACATGCGCATTCTGGTGACCAATGATGACGGCATCCACGCACCGGGCCTCGATACGCTGGAACGCATCGCCCGGACGATCTCCGATGATGTGTGGATCGTGGCGCCGGATGAGGAGAACTCCGGCGCAGGGCATTCATTGTCGCTCGCCGATCCGATCCGCTACCGCAAGATTGCGGAGAAGCGCTTCGAGGTTTCAGGAACGCCCACCGATTGCGTAGTGATGGCGGCGCGGAAGATTCTTCCCGGCAACCCGGATCTCGTGTTGTCGGGTGTCAACCGTGGGCAAAACATTGCCGATGACGTGACTTATTCGGGCACGATTGCGGCGGCGATGGAGGGGACACAACTCGGTTTCAAGTCGATTGCACTGAGCCAGGTGACCGGCATTCACGGCAATGGCTTTTCCTACGAAGTGGCCGAGCA